>CAWVSR010000001.1:0-19840 GCA_963932865.1 uncultured Kordia sp.
CATTCTATAGCTTCTTTTACGTCATGAACTCTTAAAATATTGGCTCCTTTAAGTAATGAAATCGTATTTAATGAAGTAGTACCGTTTAATGCATCTTTTGCATTCGTTTGAAGTGTTTTGTAAATCATTGATTTTCGTGATAGTCCAATTAATAGGGGTAACTCAATATTTTTAAAAAGTTCTAACTCACTTAATATTTTAAAATTATGCTCTTGTGTTTTTCCAAAACCAAAACCAGGATCAATAATAAGGTCATTAATAGCATAACTTCTAGCTAGAGCAATTTTTTCAGAAAAGTAATACAATACATCTTCTGTAACATTTTTGTAAACAGGATTTTTTTGCATGTTTTGCGGTGTACCTTTCATATGCATCATAATATAAGGAACCTTTAATTCTCCAACAGTTTTCATCATAGTAACGTCCATTTCTCCAGCAGAGATATCATTAATTATGGCAGCACCTAACTCAATACATTTTTTTGCAACCTCACTTCTAAAGGTATCTATAGATAGAATGATTTCAGGAAATTTTAAAACTAATAGTTTTACAATAGGTGCAATACGTTGCAGTTCTTCCTCTTCAGATATATGTTTTGCTCCGGGCCTAGAACTGTAAGCACCAACATCTATAAAAGTTGCACCTTCCTCAAGCATTTTAGATGTTTGTAATATAATGTCATTTTCATTACTATACTTTCCTCCGTCATAAAAAGAGTCTGGAGTAAGGTTTAGAATACCCATTACTTTTGGAGTAGTTAAGTCAATTAGTTTTCCTTTGCAATTGATAGTCATGTTGTATTTTTATTTAGATGTCGAATAAAAGTGTATTTTTATGTTGTTAATCAACAAAAAATCAACGAAATTTACGCAAATTAAAGTTAATTAAAACATTAATAATACTACCATTTTCAAGAAGTTAATTATGCAAAAAACAGTAAAGCAATATAATGAGGTATTACATATTTGCAGAACCTTGTTTATCAATAAAATGAAAGATTACGGTAGTGCTTGGAGAATATTACGTCTACCTTCTTTAACAGATCAAATATTTATAAAAGCACAACGCATAAGAGGTTTACAACAAAATATAGAGCGTAAAGTTGATGAAGGTGAAGTTTCTGAGTTTATAGGGATTATTAACTATTCTTTAATGGCATTAATTCAGTTAGAACGAGGAGTAGTTGAGCAGCCAGATTTAGATCTAGAGGAAGCAATTGAATTGTATGATACTCAGTTTAGTTTAACCAGAACATTAATGGAAGCTAAAAACCATGATTACGGTGAGGCTTGGAGAGAAATGCGTATTGCATCTTTAACGGATTTAATTTTACAAAAATTATTGCGTGTAAAGCAAATTGAGGACAATAAAGGAAAAACACTGGTTAGCGAAGGAATTGATGCAAATTATCAAGACATGATTAACTATTCTGTTTTTGCATTAATTTTATTAAATGAAAACGAATAGCAATAGGTTTTAATTTTAAAAACTGTTTACAAATAAAAATATATAAAATGAAAAATACATTAGTATATATATCGCGTTTATTAGTTGGAAGTTTATTAATACTTTCTGGAGTTATTAAAGCAAATGATGCTTTAGGGTTTTCCTACAAATTAATTGAATATTTTACCGAAGGAATATTAGGTATGGAGTTTTTACAACCCTATACTTTAGTAATGGCAGGTAGTATTTGTATTGTAGAAATACTACTTGGAGTAGCATTGGTTTTTGGGTTAAAACCAAAACTAACAACAACATTAAATTTATTAATGATTTTGTTTTTTACATTTCTAACATTTTATTCTGCATATTTTGATAAAGTAAAAGATTGTGGTTGTTTTGGAGACGCACTAAAACTTACACCTTGGGAATCGTTTTCTAAAGATGTTGTTTTATTGTTCTTTTCTGTCATACTTTTTATTTTCAGAAAAGAAATTATGCCTAATAAAAACAGAGAAGATTTAAAGTATATTTTACCATCACTTGTACTTATAGCATTATTCTCTTTAGGAGTAACAGGATGGTGGTTTCCGGTAATTTTTTCAATAATTGTATATGCACTAATGTTTCTTATCAAGCGTTTTGATACTAATGAGTGGCGTTTATTGAGTTTAAGTTTAATTGCTTCATTAATTTTTACAATTTATTGCTATGATCATTTACCAATAAAAGATTTTAGAGCTTACAAGGTAAATGCAAATATTTCAGAAGGGATGGTTGTTCCTCCAGATGCGCTACCCGCTATAATAGAGTATACATGGGTTATTGAAAAAGATGGAGTAAAAACCACATATGTTGGAGATTACCCAAGTATAGAAGGAGGTAAGCTGGTAGATTCGTCTTCAGAAATAATTAGAGAGGCAGAGGAACCAAAAATACATGATTTCATGATTGAGGGAGAAAATGATGATACAGAATTTTTCCTTTCAAAAGAAAATGTTTTGGTAGTTGTTGCTTATGACTTTGAGAAATCTAGCGATGAAGGTTTTAAAAGAATTAAAAAAACTACTGATGAAGCTATTAAAAAAGGATATACAGTAATTGGTATGACTTCAGAAACTCCTGAAAGTAGAGTTGCTAAAATTGCACAATACGACTTGAATTTTGAATTTTATTTTTGTGATGCTATTACTTTAAAAACAATTGTAAGAGCTAATCCAGGTGTTTTTGAAATGGATAACGCTACGATAAAACAAAAGTTTCATTGGAACGATATTGATAAGTTGAAATTATAATTATTGTTAAAATATTTTATGAAGAAATTTCTCATTTTATTAATACTAATTACTTCTGTTTCTTTTGCTCAAAAAAAGAAAAACAGCAAATTGGATAATTTTAAAGTTAAAGAAAAGCAGGTAGTTCCAATTCAAGAAATTAGAGATTTTCTAAAAGTCAATGAGTATATTGTAACGTATGCATCAGGTGATTTTAATGGCGATAAATTATTAGATGCTGTTCTTGTTGTGGGAAATGAAAAAGAAAAACATAATGATAAAACAGATTCTATAAATTTTAAGCGTAATTTAATAATTCTTCAAAGAAATGCTAAAGGTAATTTAGTAAAAACTTTAGAGAATGAAGATGTTGTTTATTGTTACACATGCAATTCATCTCAAGGTAGTCCTTTAACATCTCTAGTATTTAAAGGGAATACTTTTTCAGTAGGGCATGAAGCAGGTAAGGTAAATCGTTGGACTAGAATTATCACTTTTGAATATGAAAGAGAAAAGCAGTTATGGTGGTTAATTAAAGACGCTGCTTCATCATATAATATTATGAATAGTAACGACATGCAATCTGAGGTAAAAACTCAAGATGACTTTGGATTTATTTATTTTCAAAATTACGATGCCTTTTCAGAAGACTTAACTAAGCAAACAACACGTTAAATTGATACAGTATTTATTAAATAAATTAGGCTATTCAGTTTTAACACTTTTTGGAGTGATTACGGTTATATTCTTTTTATTTAATGTATTGCCTGGAGATCCTGCGAAAATGATGTTAGGTCAAAATGAAAGTGCCGATCAAATTGCTGCGATTAAAAAAAAATATGGTTTTGATCAACCTTTGTCAACTCAATATCTTTATTATTTAAATGATTTGTCTCCTATATCTTTTCATCAAACCAACTCAAATAATTATACAAGTTTAGAAACCAATAAATACAGTGCGTTAACACTTTTCACAATAGCCAATACTGCTGTAGTATTAAAAATACCATATTTAAGAGAGTCATTTGCGAAGTCAGGTAAACCTGTATCGCAAATAATATCAGAAACATTACCCAATACAGCAATACTTGCCGTAGCGTCTATTTGCATAGCTTTGTTAATAGGAGTTGTTTTAGGAATTTTCTCGGCTTTGTATAAAGACACATGGATAGATAAATTTATACAAGTATTTAGTATTTTAGGAATGAGTGTGCCTTCCTTTTTTAGTGCTATTGTATTTGCTTGGTTGTTCGGTTTTGTATTGCACAAATACACAAATTTAGAAATGACGGGAAGTCTTTATGAATTAGATGATTTTGGAGAAGGAGTACATTTACAATTAAAAAACTTATTATTACCTGCAATAGTTTTAGGCATACGTCCCTTGGCAGTTGTTATTCAATTAATGAGAAATTCATTATTAGAAGTTTTCAATCAAGATTATATTAGAACAGCAAGAGCAAAAGGCTTATCAGAATTTAAAATCGTAACCAATCATGCCATTAAAAACGCAATGAACCCTGTTGTAACAGCAATATCGGGTTGGTTTGCTTCGCTTCTTGCAGGAGCTGTTTTTGTAGAATACATTTTTAATTGGAACGGATTAGGAAAGGAAATAGTAGATGCATTAAATAACTTAGATTTACCGGTTATTATGGGTTCTGTAATCGTAATAGCAAGTATGTTTGTAATTATTAATATTTTTGTCGACATAATATACGGTTGGTTAGACCCTAAAATTAGATTAACTTAAAAACAATAAAGAATGATGAAATTTAAAATAGTTCTACTTGCTTTGGTAAGTTTAGTAGTTAGTGCTTATGCACAAGAGAAAACAGTATTTCCGCAAGAAGCGTTATCCGCTAAATTAATGAGCACAAATGATGTAAGTTTTACCTTAGAGGATGTGTTAAATAAGCATCAAGGAAAAACTATTGTATTAGATATATGGGCATCATGGTGTAGTGATTGTATAAAAGGTTTGCCATTAGTAAAAGCATTACAAAAGGAAACGGAGAAGAATGATGTGGTATATGTATTTTTATCTGTAGATAGAAAACAGGACCGATGGAAAAAAGCTATTAAAGAAAGAAACATTGTAGGGGATCATTATTTTGTAAATTCAAATTTGAAAAATGGTGGTATGAAAGGAGCTTTAGGTAAAGCTATTGATTTAAATTGGATACCGCGTTATATGGTAGTTGGGAAAAACGGTACTATTAAATTATACAATGCTATTAAAGCAGACGATAAAAAAATTATAGAAGCGATTAATGCTGACAAATAAACTTTGTAAGCATATTTATAAAAGTAAACACAATACATGAGAAAAAATATTGTTGCAGGAAACTGGAAGATGAATAATGACTTTAAGCAAACTAAGTCGTTATTAAAAGATATACGAAAAGGATTAAGGAAAGATTCTTTAAAAAACAAAAAAGTAATTGTTGCCCCTTCTTTTGTGAATTTACATACAGCAGTTAAAGTTTTAGGAGACTCTAAAATTAAAGTTGCTGCACAAAACATGAACGCTGCACAAAATGGAGCTTTTACAGGTGAAATTTCTGCAGAAATGCTAAAAAGTATCGATATAAAAACAGTGATACTTGGCCATAGTGAACGTCGTGCACTTTTTGGAGAGAATGATGTTATTTTAAAAGCAAAAGTAGATAGTGCTTTGGAGCAAAAAATGAAAATTATTTTTTGTTTTGGTGAAGAACTTAATGATCGTAAAGAAAACAATCATTTTACACTAGTTGAAAGTCAAATTAAAAATGCACTATTTCATTTGCCAGAAACTTCTTGGAGTAAAATAGTACTTGCATACGAGCCAGTTTGGGCAATTGGTACAGGAGAAACAGCTTCGCCAGAACAAGCGCAGGAAATGCATGCATTTATTAGAAAAACAGTAGAAGAGCAGTACACCGAAGAAATAGCTAATAACGTATCTATTTTGTACGGTGGAAGTGTAAAACCAGCAAATGCAAAAGAAATTTTTTCAAAACCAGATGTTGACGGTGGTTTAATAGGTGGTGCAGCTTTAAAAGCAGCAGACTTTTTGGAAATTATAGCAGCAATTTAATATGAGTACACCAATATATTTAGGATATACTTTTGAAATTTCGCCAAGAGAGCCTGGAACTGAAATTTTAATCGCAGAATTAGGTTTTGCAGGTTTTGAAAGTTTTGTAGAAACCGAGCTTGGGGTTGTTGCGTATATTCAAAAACCAGAATGGAATGAAAATATTTTAGAAGATATTTATATTTTAAAAAATGATGAGTTTACCATTAGTTACACCTCAGAAGAAATTGAGCAGGTAAACTGGAATAAAGAATGGGAAAAAAACTTTCAGCCTATTGAGGTTGACGGTAAATGTGCAGTTAGAGCACCATTTCACGAAAAGTCTGATGTTGAGTTTGATATTGTTATCGAGCCTAAAATGAGTTTTGGTACAGGGCATCATGAAACAACACACATGATGATTCAGCACTTACTAAAACTAGATGTTTCAGAAAAGTCTGTTTTAGATATGGGGTGCGGTACGGGTATATTAGCCATTTTAGCAGAAATGCGTGGAGCAAGAACCTTAGAAGCAATAGATATTGATAACTGGTGTTATTTAAATACAGTAGAGAATATTGAACGTAATAATTGTCATAAAATTACAGCTTTCGAGGGGGATGCTAGTTTGTTAGTAAATAAAAAATACGATGTTATTATTGCAAACATTAACAGGAATATATTACTGAAAGATATTACTACCTATGCATCTTGTTTAAATGCTAATGGAACACTTTTATTAAGTGGTTTTTACATTGAAGACATACCATTGATTTCGGAAGAATGTAAAAATAACAGCTTAAAATTTGTAGAAAATTTAGAATTAAACAATTGGGTTGCAGTAAAATACGTAAATTTGTAAAGTTAATTAGTTAATTATGAGTACACAAGAACAAGTATTAGAAGAAGTTTCTTTGCAAACAAAAGAAACTAAAAACAATGAAATTGTTTTGTATAATGATGAGGTTAATAGTTTTGACCATGTAATTGACTGTTTGGTAGCTACATGCGGCCATAGCCCGTTACAGGCAGAACAATGTTCTTTAATTGTACATTATAATGGTAAATGCACTGTTAAAACAGGAATGTTAAAAGATTTGAAACCGCAGTGTACTAAACTTTTAGAAGCAGGGCTAAGTGCCGAAATAATATAGTTTTATTACTGATTTTATAAAAAAAGCTCCAATTTTTAAATTGGAGCTTTTTTAGTTTAAAGATGAAGTTAATCAATATTTTTAGAAGTGAAAAATATTGATTAACTTATAGTATGTATAAACAACTCTATACCATTATTAAAAATATTTTTTCAGATAAAACAATATTTGATTCTGTTTCTATGGAGTTTTCTATTTATGATGCAATTTCAATAGGAGTTATTTCGGTAATTCTGTGGTGGTGGTTATTTAATTAATAACAGAATTACATTGCGGTTTGTAGAAATAAAAAACCCTAACAATTTAATTGTTAGGGTTTTAATTTGTGACCTCGGAAGGATTCAAACCTTCAACCTCCACAGCCGTAATGTGGTGCACTATTCAGTTATGCTACGAGGCCGTTAAGCGAGTGCAAATATAGTTATATTATACAATTATGAAAATATTATTGGATTTTTTTTTAATCTTTTTTTGATAAAAAATCTTCAAGTATTTTTTTTGCCGAAATAGCGTCTGTTTCGTAAATAAATAGTTGATTGTCGTTGTCGCCAACTATAAAACCAGCAAGACGAGCAGACTCTGTATTACTTTTAATAATACTACTAATATTAGCAGTATCTAGCTTGTGTTTTAACGATTGAAGAATGATCATTGAATTAGCATATAATAAAATGTGTTTTGCTTGATTTTCCATAGGTATATTGGTTTGTAATCAAGTTACGAAAAGTTAATGAGTAATTGACAACCAATAATATTAATTATAGAATAAACAGTTTGTGTTAATAGGAACTTGTATTTAGTCTAAAGCACGTTTAGTTACATAGGTTCTCCAACCTATAATTGCTAATTGAAATTTATTAGCTTTACTTAAATCTAGCCTTCGTTTAGAAAAACTTGGTAGTATGGCTTTATTTACTTTTGCTAAAATTTTAAATACTGGACTTTTCAATAGTAAAATTATTTGCTGTAAAAATATGAAACTCACTCTAATTTAGCGATTTTTTTAAATAATTATCTTTTTTTTTGGAAAATTGTAGTTCCTGGTTTAAATAGTTCTATTAGACATTTAGGACAAATATTATCTTTCTCTTCATTTTATGTGTTAATAACGCTCCTTTAATGACATAATGTTTTGAATTACTTTATTAACATTTTATATTTCTTATACTATATTAGCTAAATAAAATATTTTAAGTAATGGAGAGTGTACTTTGGTTAATTGCCGGATTAGTTTTATTGGTTTTAGGAGGAGATTATTTAGTGAAAGCTTCTGTAGGACTATCTTTTAAATTAAATATTTCTAAAATGGTTATTGGTATGACGGTGGTTTCTTTTGCAACCTCTGCACCGGAACTTTTGGTTAGTTTACAAGCTGCATTAGAAGGTTCGCCAGCCATTGCTATTAATAATGTTGTAGGGTCTAATATAGCCAATATAGCGTTAGTTTTAGGTATTACTGCTTTAATTGCACCTATAACTATAGATAAATCGTTTTATAAACTTAATTGGCCAGTAATGGTATTGTTTTCATTATTACTATATTATTTTTTATGGAATGATAAAATGCTTAGTACATTTGAAGGTGTCATTTTATTTGTAGGGTTGATCGTTTTTTTAATAGTACTAATAAAAACAAGTAAAGGAGATGAAATACCAGAAGAGGTTGACGATAAATTAGCGAGTGTAGGTTATCCAAAAATATTTTTATGGCTTGCCATAGGGAGTGCTGCCCTGTATTTTGGTTCTGACTGGTTGGTAGCAGGTGCAAAGGATTTAGCAATTAAAATAGGAGTGAGTAAGGCTGTAATTTCTGTTACCGTAATTGCAATTGGTACAAGTGTACCCGAATTAGCTGCATCTGTAATAGCTGCCTTAAAAGGAGAAAAAGCACTTTCTATAGGAAACTTAATAGGTTCTAATATCTTTAATATTGCTTCCGTTTTAGGGTTAACAAGTATTATTACAAATATTGAAGTAACTGACGCTAAAATACTATCGAATGATATTTTCTGGATGTTGGTAATAACAATAGGTTTATTACCATTAATACTACTTCCAAAAAGGTTTGTAGTAACTCGTTTTAAAGGAGCTTTGTTACTGGTAGCTTATACCTTGTTTATTTATTTAGCTTTTGCTAATTAAGATATATTGTAATGAGTTTATTATAATAACTCATGAATGTATTTAAACCAAAAAACCACTAAGTATAACTTAGTGGTTTTGAATTATATTGTTTTAAAACAACTTATTTTAATTTATCACAAACAGGTTTTACTGTTTTGATAATTCTTGATGCAATTTTGTATGGATCACCATTAGAAGCAGGTCTTCTGTCTTCTAAATAACCTTTCCAACCATTATCTACGGTTAAAATAGGAATACGAATAGATGCTCCTCTATCTGAAATACCATAACTAAAATCAGTAATAGATTGAGTTTCATGTAAACCAGTTAAACGCTCATCGTTGTGTGCGCCGTAAATATCAATATGTTCTTTTGTAAGAGGTCTAAATGCTTCACAAACCTCCATGTAAATCTCTTTTGAACCACAAGTTCTTAGAACAGAGTTAGAGAAGTTAGCATGCATTCCTGAACCATTCCAATCTCCTTTTACAGGTTTAGGGTGGTATTCAATATAATAACCGTATTGTTCTGTTAAACGGTCTAATAAATATCTTGCTATCCAAATTTCATCTCCTGCTAAACGTGCTCCTTTTGCAAATAATTGAAATTCCCATTGTCCAGAGGCAACCTCTTGGTTGATTCCTTCAAAGTTTAACCCAGCAGCAATACATAAGTCTGCATGCTCCTCAACGAAATCTCTTCCGTGAGTGTTTCTTCCACCTACAGAACAGTAATACATTCCTTGTGGTCCAGGATATCCACCTACTGGGAATCCTAGAGGAAGCATAGTTTTAGAATCCATAATGAAGTATTCTTGCTCAAAACCAAACCAGAAATCGTTGTCTTCATCATCAATAGTAGCTCTTGCGTTAGATTCGTGAGCTGTACCATCTGCATTCATTACTTCTGTCATTACTAAATATCCATTCACACGTGCTGGATCAGGATAAATTGCAACAGGAACTAATACACAGTCAGAAGAACCTCCTGAAGCTTGTTTTGTAGAAGAGCCATCAAAAGACCAGTTTTTTAATTCTTCTAAAGTACCTTGGAAGTTTTCATGTTCTTCCACTTTAGTTTTACTTCTCAGGTTTTGAGTTGGTGTATAACCATCTAACCAAATGTACTCTAATTTAATCTTAGCCATAAGTAATAAAAATAGTTGTGCGTTGTTGCGTAATAATTTTAATCTGCAAATATATAATTTTTTGTAATAGTGTTCTAAAAAAAATATATCTGTTTAATTTAAATATGTTTATAATTAATCTCTTGATAAAAATATTTGTATCACATACCAAAATAATAACATTAAGGAAGCAAATAATCCAATTGCAGCAGGAATGTATTGTTCATTTGTATAATTTTTAATAAGGTTTGATGTTTGGTATAATATTGCTCCAGCGGCAAGCAAACACATTCCTACGGAAAACCATAATCCTAAATCAAAACCAAATAATGCTCCTGCTATTATTAACCCTAAAGCAATGAAAAAACCAATAGTTAGTGCTGATTTTAAAAACGAGAAGTCTTTTTTTGTAACAAATACTACCGCTGTTAATCCGCTAAAAAGAGATAAAGTAACAATTGCGGCTTGATTGAGAAGCTCCATACCACCTGAGTAAGCCATAGCAATGTATATGATAGGTACAAATATAATTGCTTCAGCAATTACATATAAACCAAAAGCCATATACTGTTTGTTTTTATCTGTGGTTTTCATAGCCGAGCTTTCAGCATAGTTTGTCATAAACATAAAACCACCTAACATAATAAGCCATCTCCACCCTTGTGTCATAGAAAGCATAAACTCTACTAAAGCCGTTGATTGAAGTAAAAGGTATTCTGCAATAAAAAATGCTAAAACACCTCCAGCAACATGGCTATAGGTTTTTTTGTAAAAGGCTACTTTAGCTTCGTCTGATAATGAAGCAACAGGAACTAAATGTTGTTGGTTTATATTTTCCATAATTTAATATTTTAGTTTTAAGATAACGAATGTAGTTTTTTTTAAACAATTATTGAAGCACCTTGAATATTTTTATCTCCGTTTTTAGAGATATAAAAGTCAATTTTCCCCATAGCTATACCACTTTTTCCGCATTGGTTTATAATAACATTTTTTCCGATACTATTTTTTTCAATTGTTGGTTTTGATAATAATGTATGGGTGTGTCCGCCAATAATCAAATCAATATCCTTTGTTTGTCTTGCTAATTGAATATCACATATTTTTTCTAAATTATTTTTATATGCATACCCTAGGTGAGACAAGCAAATAACTAAATCACATTTTTTATTTTCTTTAAGTTCTCGAACAGTATCATTTGCAATTTCTAACGGATTTAAATAAACCGTTTCTTTATATAATGATTTACTTACGAGTCCTTCAAGCTCAACTCCTAATCCAAAAACTCCAATTTTTATATTGTTTTTCATAAATATGGAATATGGTTTGATGAAACCGTTTAATAGCGTATTATTAAAGTTATAATTGGCTGAAACAAAATTAAATTTTGCATTGGGCATTTGAGAAAGTAATCCGTTTAAACCGTTATCAAAATCGTGATTTCCTAGAGTAACAGCATCATATCCTAATATTGACATTAATTTAAATTCTAGTTCACCACCAAAATAATTAAAATAGGGGGTGCCTTGAAATATATCTCCAGCATCTAGCAACAGCGTATTTGGATTTTCTTTTCTGATGTTTTCTATTAAAGTAGCTCGTCTTGAAAATCCACCAAGCCCAGGGTATTTATAATGATTGTGAGGTAATGGTTCTATTTGGCTGTGAATATCATTAGTATGTAAAATGGTAATATGTGTTTTTTCTGGAATATTACATGATCCTAATGAGACTCCTCCATCCAAACTAATTAGAGTAGCACTTAAAGCTGATTTTTTTATAAATTTACGTCTACTTTGCATAACTAAAACGATTGTCTAACTCTGTTTTAATGGTGTCAGTTTCTTTAAAATAATCTATTAGAGCGGTTCTAATTTTATATTTTGTACTGTAAAGTAATATAGGGCTTTTAAAAAAGTTCATTTTATCACCACCTTGCTGTAGATAATTAGAAGTTAATATATAGTAGTTTTTGTTTTCATTAAATTTTCGATTGTTAATTATAACATCTTGGTATGAGGTGTTGTTAAGCTTTAAGCTAATGTTTGAAATTGGATGTGCATTTTTACTTTTAAATAAATATGTAAGTAATTCTTTTACTTTTAAACCAGATAATTTTACAAGCACAAGTTCATTCTCAAAAGGCATAACCTTATATGCGTTTTTTAAAGTGATATTTCCTTTAGGTATTGGTGCTCTTATTCCGCCATAATTTAATAATATAAAATCTGCTTTTTTATTTATTTGATTTTTTAAAACCTTATTTCCTTTTTTAAAGCAAATATCTGCCATTAAATTTCCTAGGCTACTTTCAAGTGGACCATCTGTTCTAGTTAAGTATTTTGGATTATAACAAAGGATGGAATCTAATTGATTGTTTAAGTGACTTTTATAGGGAGTTATTATTTTTATTATTTTTTCATTTTTAGGTATAGTACTGTCAATGCTTAATTGTTCCCAATCAGTATTGATTACTGCATTTGAGTTTTTTTTACAAGCAATAGAAAATAAGAAAAATGATAAAATTAAAAATTGTTTTATTTTCATTTTTTAATATTTAGCAATAATTTGTTTAATGCTTTTTAGGAAAGTACTTTTGCGGTATAAATGTAAAGCTAATGTTTTTTAAAGGATTCAAAAAAAAATCTGCTCAAAAGTATATTTCAAAATGTTTGAAAATAAAGAATACACCATCAGCAGGAAAAATTACTAATTTAGCAATATTAGTAGATGTGGCTGTATACGATGAATTTCCTTTTATATCAGAAATTAGTAATGTGTTTAATATAGAAAAAGAGTCTATAGACATACTTTATTATACTCTAGATAAAAATTTGATAAAACAATACCCTGAAAAAATGTTTACGGATAATAATTTAGGCTTTGGAGGGATGATTAAAAATGATGTAGTTTTAAGTTTTATTGAAAAACCCTATGATGGCTTATTGTGTTATTACAATGAAAATAAACTAATGCTTAATTTAGTGGCAGTTCAATCTAAAGCAAAATTTAAAATTGGTTTTTCAGGAATTAATGAGCTTATAAATAATTTATCAATAGCAACAGACTTAGAAAATATAAAAGAGTTTACATTTGAACTAAAAAAATATTTATCCATTTTAAATAAAATATAATGAATCAATTTAAAGGAACAGGAGTGGCTTTAATAACGCCGTTTAAAAAAGATAATAGTATAGATTTTGATGCTTTAGAAAAAATTGTAAATTATAATATTGATGGTGGAGTAGAGTATTTAGTTGTTTTAGGAACAACTGGAGAAGCTACAGTTTTGTCTGATTTAGAAAAAGCAGAAGTAATTAATTGTATTGTAAAAACGAATAATAAACGTTTGCCCTTAGTTCTTGGAGTTGGTGGTAATGATACAGCAACTTTAGTAGATCAATTAAAAACAATTGATTTGTCTGAATTTGATGCGATTTTATCAGTGTCACCTTATTATAATAAGCCTAGTCAAGAAGGGCTTTATCAGCATTTTAAAGCTGTTGTAGAAGCTTCATCAAAACCAGTTATTTTATATAATGTACCTGGAAGAACAGCCTCTAATATGTTGCCTGAAACTATTGTGCGTTTAGCAAATGATTTTGATAATATAATAGGAGTTAAAGAGGCCGCAGGCGATTTGGTTCAAGCTATGAAAATTATTCAAGATGCACCAAATGATTTTTTAGTGATTTCTGGTGATGATATGATTGCGCTGCCAATGACATTAGCTGGTGGAGCAGGGGTAATATCTGTAATAGGAGAAGGACTTCCTAAAGAGTTTTCAGAAATGATTCGTTTAGGACTAGAAGGTAAAGCAAAAGAAGCTTTTAATTTTCATTATAAAATTGCTAATGCAGTAGATTTAATATTTGAAGAAGGAAACCCAGTTGGTATAAAAGCTTTATTTAATAAATTAAACTTGTGTGAACCAAATGTACGTTTGCCGTTGGTGAATGCAACGAATGAATTGCAAAATAAAATTAATGATTTTATGGATCATTTTTAATGATGATACCAAAGAGAGTTGAAATTTATCTTTTGATGATTTTTTACGAAATAAACCATTTATAAATGGAAAAAATTAAAGATCCTGGTTTTGGTTATAAAACAGCTAATTCAGCAAAAAGAATGGTAAATGCTGATGGAAGTTTTAATTTAATACATATCAACAAAAAATTTTCTGTTTCAGAAATTTATTCAAGACTCATAAACATGACTTGGATTAAATTTATTACGCTTATTTTTTTATGGTATTTTTTGTTAAATATTTTATTTGCAGGTATCTATTTTTTTATAGGAATTGAGCATTTAACAATTGAAAAATCAACACCGTTTCAAGATTTTTTAAACTCGTATTTTTTTAGTGCTCAAACATTAACAACATTAGGTTATGGTTTGGTTTCCCCTCAAGGAAATATTACAGCTTTTATTTCATCCTTAGAAGCGCTTATTGGTTTAATAGGTTTTGCATTTATGACAGGACTGTTATATGGTAGATTTTCAAAACCAAAAGCTGCTATTAGGTTTAGCGATGTTATGGTGCTTAGGCCTTTTAAGGAAAAAAGGGCAGTTATGTTTAGGTTGATGAATAAAAGAACCAATGTAATGATTGAGCCTAAAATAAAAGTTACTCTAGCAATTAATGAGTTGGATGATAAGGGAGTTTTTTCAAGAAAGTTTTTTAACTTAAATCTAGAAAGAGAAAAGATTATGTATTTACCTTCTACATGGACGATAGTTCATGAAATAGAAGAGGGTAGTCCTTTATATAAATATACAGATGAGCAACTATTGAAATTGAATGCTGAATTGTTAGTTTTAATTGAATACTATGAAGATGCTTTTACTCAAAATGTATATCAAATGCATTCTTATAGTTTTAATGATTTAAGAAACAATTATAAGTTTACTCCTGCATATTATTTTGATAAAAACGGACAAGCTATTTTAGATCATGGAAATTTAAGTAAAATTGAATCGATGTAATTTTAGTAATTAAAAAGTTAAAATTAAGCAAATAAATTTTTAATACTAAAAAGGAAAACTATCTTAGTAAAGAATTTGTTTTTAGTTCGGTTAAAATTAACTAATTTTGCAAAACTTTTTATATTATTTATGAAGCATATACTATACATATTTACCATCTTAATTGCATTCAGCTCTTGTTCGGAATACCAAAAAGTATTTAGGAAAGACGAGATAGCTCCAAAGTATGCTTTGGGAGAAAAATTATATAATGAAGGTAAATATAAAAAAGCACAAAACTTATTTGCGCAAATAGTACCTAATTACAGAGGGAAACCTGGAGCAGAAAAATTAATGTATATGTATGGAAATACATTTTATTTACAAGAAGATTGGAGCACATCAGCATATCAATTAGAGCGTTTTACAAAAGCATATTCTCGAAGTGAAAAACTAGAAGAAATGGCTTTTAAGTCAGCTAAAAGTTATTACTATTTATCTCCTAGGTCAAGTCTAGATCAAGAAGATACTGAAAAAGCTATGTTGAAATTGCAAAACTTTATGAGTACTTATCCAAAATCTGAGTATTTACAAGAAGCTAGTGATTTATCATTAGAAATGAATGCTAAGTTAGAAGAAAAAGCATATAATATTGCCAAAGGATATTACAATAGAATTAGTACTGGAACACAATATGGCGATGATTACAAAGCCGCAATTACAGTATTCGATAATTTTTTAAATGATTATCCAGGTACAGAATATAAAGAAAAAGCTTTATATTACAAATATCATACTGCTTATTTACTTGCAAAAAACAGTACAGAAAGAAAAAAGAAAGCTCGTTTAGAATCAGCAGTTGCTTATCACAAAAAGTGGGAAAAAATAGCTTCAGACTCAGAGTTAATCAAAAATGCAGAACAAAGTTTTGCTGACTTAAATAAACAATTAGAACAATTCAATAAATAATCATTATGGATATTAAAAATACAGATGCTCCAGTAACTACTATTACTTATGATAAAAATAAAGTAGATGAGCAAACAGGTAATATTTATGAAGCAATTTCTGCAATAGCAAAAAGAGCAACACAAATTAATACTGAAATGAAAGATGAATTGGTAGAAAAGCTTGAAGAATTTGCTACATTTAATGATAGCTTAGAAGAAGTTTTTGAAAATAAAGAGCAAATTGAAGTTTCTAAGTTTTATGAAAAGTTACCTAAACCTCATGCTATTGCTGTTGAAGAATGGTTAGCAAACAAGGTTTACCATAGAGATACTACAAAAACAGAACAATAAAATATGTCAATTTTAAGCGGTAAAAATATATTACTCGGTATTACTGGAGGTATTGCTGCTTATAAAACTACATATTTAGTTAGACATTTTATAAAAGCAGGTGCACATGTTAAAATTATCATGACACCTGCTTCTATTGCTTTTGTAACTCCACTTACATTATCTACACTTTCAAAAAATCCTGTATTGTCTTCATTTACAAATGAAGAGGATGAAAACGATGTATGGAATAATCATGTAGATCTTGGTTTGTGGGCAGATATATTTGTTATAGCTCCAGCTACAGCAAATACGATGTCAAAAATGGCAACAGGAAATTCAGATAATTTTTTATTAGCTACGTATCTTTCCGCAAAATGTCCAGTATATTTTGCTCCAGCAATGGATCTGGATATGTACAAACATCCGTCTACTCAAAAATCTTTTGACAAGTTAAAATCTTTTGGTAATATTATTATTCCTGCAGGATCTGGAGAGTTAGCGAGTGGCTTAGTAGGGGAAGGTAGAATGGCCGAACCAGAAGATATTTTAAGCTTTATAGAAGCTGACGTTCTAAGCAAATTACCGTTAATAAACAAAAGAGTACTTATAACCGCAGGTCCTACCTATGAAGCAATAGACCCTGTACGTTTTATTGGGAATCATTCTTCAGGTAAAATGGGATTTGAATTAGCTAAAGTAATGTCAAGACTTGGTGCTGAGGTTACTTTAATTACAGGTCCAACTAAAGAAAAAATTTCTAATTCATTGGTTACATTAGTTCCTATTACTTCTGCTGAAGAAATGTATGTTGCCGCTCATGAATATTTCCTTAACTCAGATGTTGTTATTTGTGCTGCAGCTGTTGCAGATTACAAACCCAAAAATATTGCTACTCAGAAAATAAAAAAGAAGGAAACTACCTTTAATATTGAGTTGGTAAAAACAAAAGATATTTTAGCTTCGTTAGGAGCTATTAAAAAAGAACAGTTTTTAATAGGTTTTGCTTTAGAAACGAATAATGAAATTGAAAATGCAAAAGTCAAACTTGAAAGAAAAAATTTAGATTTTATTGTTTTAAATTCATTGCAAGATAAAGGTGCTGGTTTTGGAAAGTCAACAAATAAAATAACGATAATTGATAAGGATGATTCATTAACTAGTTTTGAATTAAAATCTAAAAAAGATGTTGCCACAGATATAGTTAATTATCTTTTAAAAAAAATATAGAATTATATGAATAAGTTGTTATTTGTTTTTTGTTTATGCTTAAGCCTTTGTCATTTAAGTGCTCAAGAGTTAAATTGTACCTTAGTAATTAATGCAGAACAAACTGGTCAACAAAATCAACAAATATTCAAGACACTTGAGCGCTCCTTAAATGATTTCGTTAACAAAACAACTTGGACAAATAAAATTATTTCATCTCAAGAACGCATTGATTGTGGAATGATAATTACGGTAACTGAATTTAATGTGGATAGATTTAAGGCTAGTATTCAAGTACAGTCTTCAAGACCAGTATATAACTCTACTTATAGTACCCCAATTTTTAACTTTAATGATACGGATTTTAACTTCGATTACATTGAATTTCAAAATTTAACATTAAACCCAAATCAATTTCAATCTAATTTAACTTCTGTAATTTCATTTTATACTTATATGATATTGGGTATGGATGCAGACACATTTTCTAAAAAAGGTGGTACGGAGTATTATACACAAGCTAAAAATATACTCAATGTTGCGCAATCAAGCGGTTATAAAGGTTGGGCTCCCGTAGATGGAAATCAAACAAGGTATGTTTTATTAGATCAGTTGTTATCTCCTTCGTATGTTGAATACAGAGATGTATTATATGCTTACCATAGAACTGCTATGGATGTGATGAGTGAAAATCAAAAAAAAGGTAAACAACGAATAATACTTGCTTTAAATCAATTTAAAAGAATGAATGCACGTCGTGCAAATTCTTTTTTACAACGAACGTTCTTTGATGCAAAATCAGACGAAATTGAACAAATATTTAGTGGAGGACAAAGTGTTAAAATAACTGATTTAGTTGATTTATTAAATCGTGTTTCTCCGAACAACTCCTCTAAATGGAAGAATATTAAATTTTAGTTTATACTAGTTTATTTTTAATTTTAAAAAACAGTACCAGTGTTAACAAACCTTTTCATAAAAAACTTTGCTTTAATTGATGCTTTAGAAGTTTCGTTTAAAGATAAATTTTCAATTATAACTGGTGAGACTGGTGCTGGGAAATCAATATTACTTGGCGGTTTAGGATTAATTTTAGGGAAAAGAGCAGATTTATCTGTGATAAATGATTCCGAGAGAAAATGTGTTGTTGAAGCTCATTTTGACATTGCAAATTATAAACTTAATAGACTTTTTAAACAGTCAGAGTTAGATTATGAGGCGAATACAATAATTAGAAGAGAAATACTTCCTTCAGGAAAATCAAGAGCTTTTATTAATGATACTCCAGTATCATTACAAGTTCTAAAAAATATTAGTGAAGAGTTAATAGACATTCATTCGCAACACCAAACGGGACAATTAACGGATAATTCTTTTCAGTTTGAAGTTATTGACGCTTTAGCTAAAAACGAATCTAATGTTGCTAAGTATAAAATTGCTTTAAGTGATTATAAGCAGGCATTAAATGAATTAGAAGCTTTATTTGATTTGCAGAGTAAATCAAACGAAACTAATGATTACAATACTTTTTTATTAAATGAGCTGTTAGAAATAAAGTTAGATAAATTAGATCAAGTAGCTTTAGAGGAAGAATTAGAGCAGTTGAGTAATGTAGATACTATAGAGCAAGAATTATCGCATGCCAATCAATTATGTGCTGATGAGCAGGTAGGAGTAATGAACTCATTGTCAGAATTGAAGTCGGTATTTAAAAATATAGCCAGTTTTTCTACAAATTATCAGTCTTTATTTGAAAGAATAGAATCGGTACAAATTGAAGTTTCAGATGTTTTTTCTGAAATAGAAACTGCGCAAACTAATGTAGAAGCAAATCCAGAACGTTTGTTGGTTGTTACCGAAATTTTAAATAAACTGCAAAGTCTATTTCAAAAGCATAAAGTAGCAACGATCAATGAATTATTAGCACTACAGAATGAGCTAGATGAAAAAGTTGGTATGGTAGCTAACTTAGATGACACAATTGCTTCAAAAAAAGCGCTTGTTACTACTAAGAAAACTTCGCTTACAGAACTTGCTAACAAATTACACGAAAAACGAACTGTAGCTGTACCTAAATTAATAAAACAACTTGAGAAAATATTAACTAACTTAGGTATGGAAAATGCAAAGTTTAATATTACTGTAACTCAAAGTGAAGATTTTTTTACTAATGGAAATGATATTTTGTCATTTTTATTTTC
>CAWVSR010000002.1:0-19787 GCA_963932865.1 uncultured Kordia sp.
GAAGAACGAACAAAAATAAACTTTGACCATCCAAATTCAATAGATTTTAAACTACTTATTAAGCAGTTGATCTGTTTAAAAAATGGAGCTACCATACAACAACCAGTTTACAGTTTTCTGGAACACAACAGATTGAAAGAAACCGTTACTACAATACCTAAAAAAGTAATTATTGTAGAAGGTATTTTAATATTTACAAATTCAATACTTCGAAATTTATTTGATGTAAGCATATATTTAGATGCTGATGCTGACGAACGACTTATAAGAAGAATAAAAAGAGATATTACTGAGAGGGGACGAGATATAAACGAAGTGATGAATAGATATCAAGAAACATTAAAACCCATGCATGAGGAGTTTATTGAAAATACTAAAAAACATGCTGATATAATAATACCTAACAATAATTTTAATAGAATAGGCATTAATATTGTTAAAACAATCATTAACGAAAAATTGTCCTAAAGAAATTGTACTTTTAATTTTTTAAATTTACACATGTTTTTAAAAACTATAAAACAACATCGGTATTTAAAACACTTATTCAATCCATATATTGCAGTAATACTTGTATTTGCTATTTGGATGCTATTCTTCGATGATAATTCATTACTGTTTCACCAGGAATTGAACAATATTATAAAGGAAAAAAATGCGGAAATAGAATTATATCAAATAGAAATAGAAAAAGACAAAAAAGACATACAAAGGCTCAGTAACGAAGAAAACCTTGAGAATTTTGCTCGCGAAGAGTATTACATGAAAAAAGATGATGAAGAAATTTATATTATTGAGTACGAAGACAAAAACAAAGAACTATGAGTAACTTCTTATTTAACGAGTTTGAAGAAGTGTCTTCTAGTGCTTGGAAACAAAAAATTCAAGTAGACTTAAAGGGAGCTGATTATAATAAAACATTATTGTGGCATACTAATGAAGGTATTACTGTAAAACCATTTTATCATCAAGATGAAATGCAAGAACATCAAGAAATTCCTATAAATAATTGGAAGGTTGCACAGTTAATAGAAGTAATTACTGAAGAAGAAAGTAATATTAAAGCTCATGATATTATAAGTAAAGGAGTAGAAGCTATTATTTTTAAAATTTCGTCTGAAATTGATATTTCTACTTTGCTAAAAGGAATAGATGTAGGCACTATTGAGTTTCAATTTCAATTTACTTTGCTTAGTAAAAGCATGTCTGAAACTCTTATAAATTTAAACTTACCAAATTGTTTTTTAAATATAGACATCATTGGTAATTTGGCTAAAACAGGAAATTGGCACACCTCTTTAAAGGATGATTTTAAATTTATTAAAAACTTAGTTACTGCATATCCGAAGCAAAATATTCTGAGCGTTGACACCACTATATATCAAAATGCAGGAGCATCAATAACGCAACAGTTAGCATATGCTATCGCTCATGCTAATGAGTATTTTAATAATTTTAAAGATGGTGATCTACCACAAATACAATTTATTACAGCAACTAGTGGAAATTACTTTTTTGAAATCGCTAAAGTAAGAGCTCTAAAGCTACTATATCAAACAATTTACGAAGCATATAGTTCTAAAAAAAGTTTGTGCTCTATAATGAGTTTTCCTTCAAATAGAAACAAAACTATTTATGATTATAATGTAAATATGCTACGTACTACTACAGAATGTATGAGTACTATACTTGGAGGAGCAAATACTATTTGCAATTTACCATATGATCATATTTATCACCATACAAATGACTTTGGCGAAAGAATTGCGAGAAATCAGTTATTAGTTTTAAAAGAAGAAAGTGCATTTAGCGCTGTTAAAAACCCAGCTGACGGTGCTTATTATATTGAAACATTAACCACTAAATTAGCAGAAAAAGCACTAACTATTTTTAAACTCATTGAAACAGGAGGAGGTTTTCTTCAACAGTTAAAAGAAGGTACTATTCAAAGAAAAATAAAAGAAAGTGCACTTAAGGAGCAAAAACAATTTGATGATGGTGAACTAGTTTTATTAGGAACCAATAAATACCCTAATAAACTAGACAAGATGAAAAATGATTTAGAGAAAAATCCTTTTTTAGAAAGAATTGAACGAAAAACTTTAATAGCACCAATAGCACCAAGAAGATTGTCTGAAATATCAGATAAAAACAGACTAGAACAAGAATAAAAAACAATTATAAATTAAAGTAACAATGAAAAAATTAATTTTAGCAGCAGTAATTAGTGTATCAGTATTGAGTTGTAAAGAACAAGATACAACAACTTACAAATATGCCGATAAACCAACGGTAATAAACTGTGAAAACACAGATAACAAGCTATTTAGTGAAGCATATTATGCGTTTGAGAATGCTATCTTAATTCATGGAAAAAATACCAATAGAAGGCCAAATATTCCTGTTACCAAAGAAAACGTGCTTAGGAATTTTGTAACTAGATCAAGAGGTAATTTAAAAATTACAGATTATGTTACAAAAGAAAGTCTTGAAGTGTTTAATAAATTAAAAGACTTAGATATCTGGAATGGAACACAATTAAAAAATAATGATCCGTTAACAGAATGTATTGGAAACGCTATTTCTAATCCAACAATAAAAGCATCATTTAACACCTTACGTTCTGTAGAGAGTTTAGCACCAAAACTAATGGTATCTACAATCGTCGATAACAGAACAGTTAAAGGTCAATTTAAAGACAAAGTATTAATGACCTATGTTGCTTTTGACATGTTTTATGCAAAATTTTTTAATACAGATTTTTCTGCTGTTACATTTTTAACTGAAAAAGAAAAGTTAGTGACTCCTACAAAACCAGTAACAACTAATAAAAAACCAGAAATTGGGAAAGCACTAAACCTTGACGTAAAAAAAAAGAAAAAAGAAGCAAATAACTCACACGAGGGACATAACCATTAAAAATATATCAAAGCCTATTTACTTAGAATTTTTAAGGAATTAGGCTTTTCATTAAAAACATAATCTCAGTAGATTTAAGTACAACATGAAAAGAAAAGACTTACAACATATTAGCCTTTCTACTAAGGAAAATAAAAATACTAATACTGATAAAGTAAGTGTTTCGAATACTGCTGAGAATATTAAAATAAAATCTCATTATTCTAAAGAAGATTTATCTGAACTTAAGCACTTGAATTTTACTGCCGGAATAGCACCCAATCTTCGTGGCCCTTATTCGACTATGTACGTAAGAAGACCCTGGACTATACGTCAATATGCAGGTTTTTCAACAGCGGAAGAATCAAATTCTTTTTATAGACGTAATCTTGCTGCAGGACAAAAAGGTCTATCTGTTGCTTTTGATTTGGCTACACACAGAGGGTACGATTCAGATCATGAACGTGTTGAAGGTGATGTTGGAAAAGCAGGAGTTGCCATAGATTCTGTAGAGGATATGAAAGTGTTATTTGACCAAATTCCACTTGACAAGATGTCTGTGTCTATGACTATGAATGGTGCTGTTCTTCCTATTATGGCTTTTTATATCGTTGCAGCTATGGAACAAGGAGCGGACCAAAAGGACTTAGCAGGAACTATTCAAAATGACATTTTGAAAGAATTTATGGTAAGGAATACATATATTTACCCTCCTACTCCATCCATGAAAATTATTTCTGATATTTTTGAATACACAACGGCTAATATGCCAAAATTTAACTCTATAAGTATTTCAGGTTACCACATGCAAGAAGCAGGAGCTACATGTGATATTGAGCTAGCCTACACTTTAGCAGACGGACTAGAATATATAAGAAAAGGAATTGCTGCAGGAATGGATATTGATTCATTTGCTCCTCGTTTATCATTTTTCTGGGCAATAGGAATGAATCATTTTATGGAAATTGCGAAAATGAGAGCCGCACGTATGTTATGGGCAAAACTTGTAAAGCAATTTAACCCGAAGAATTCAAAATCATTAGCACTAAGAACACATTGTCAAACTTCTGGATGGAGCTTAACAGAGCAAGACCCTTTCAATAACGTAGCAAGAACTTGTATTGAGGCAACAGCTGCTGCTTTTGGAGGAACACAAAGTTTACATACAAATGCATTGGATGAAGCAATTGCTTTACCAACAGATTTTTCAGCAAGAATAGCTCGTAATACTCAAATTTATTTACAAGAAGAAACACATATTACAAAAACAGTTGATCCTTGGGCAGGAAGTTACTACGTTGAAAACCTAACTAATGATATTGCTGATAAAGCATGGGATCTAATTCAAGAAGTAGAAGAATTAGGTGGTATGACAAAAGCTATTGAAGCAGGAATACCCAAAATGAGAATTGAAGAGGCTGCAGCAAGAAAACAAGCTCGTATAGATTCTGAGCAAGATGTTATTGTAGGAGTCAATAAATATCGTTTAGAAAAAGAAGACCCACTTCATATCTTAGAAGTTGACAATACTATTGTACGTAAATCACAAATTGAACGTTTAGAAGAATTAAAAGCAAAAAGAGATCAAAAAAGAGTCTCAGAGTGTTTAGCTAATTTATCAAACGCAGCAAAGAACGGTAAAGAAAATTTACTAGCATTAGCTGTAGAGGCCGCAAAAGAAAGAGCTACTTTAGGAGAGATTTCTGATGCACTTGAAACCGAATTCGGAAGACATAAAGCTGAAATTAAATCATTTACAGGTGTGTATAGCAAAGAAATAAAAAATGACAATTCGTTTAAAAAAGCCATCCAACTTGCTAATGATTTTGCAGAACTAGAAGGTCGTAGGCCCAGAATAATGATTGCAAAAATGGGGCAAGACGGACATGACCGTGGTGCAAAAGTTGTTGCTACAGGATATGCCGACATTGGGTTTGATGTAGATATCGGGCCATTATTTCAAACACCAAAAGAAGCTGCAAAACAAGCTGTAGAGAATGATGTACATATATTAGGAGTCTCCTCTTTAGCCGCAGGACACAAAACACTTGTACCAGCAGTGATTGAGGAATTAAAAAAATATGACAGAGATGATATTATGGTTATTGTTGGAGGGGTAATACCGCATCAAGATTATCAATATTTATTCGATACTGGAGCAATTGCAGTATTTGGGCCAGGAACTAAAATTAGTGATGCAGCAATTGAAATATTACAATTACTCATTGATAACATGGAATAGCTGACTTATTTTGATTGATTTTTCACATAAAAGTTGCATAAAATCTCATCTTATATTCAATCAAAAAACAGTTTAATAACCCATATAACAAGTATTTTATTTAAATTTTATGTTATCTGATTTTTTTTCATTAGCTTTAATTAACCAATATTAACGCTATGATTAGTGAAGAATTAAAAAAAGGGCATCTATTAATTGCTGAACCCTCCATTACAGGAGACATTACTTTTAATAGATCTGTTATATTATTAGCAGAACATACAAACTCTGGTTCTATTGGATTTATTCTAAACAAACCTCTTGATTTTTCTTTAAAAGATTTATTACCTGATTTAATTCAGGATTTCGTAGTATATAATGGTGGCCCTGTAGAACAAGATAATTTATATTTCATTCATAAAGTACCTAGTTTAATACCAAATAGTGTAGAAATATCTGAAGGCATTTATTGGGCTGGAGATTTTGACACAGTATGTGAATTAATTAATACTGGGGAAATATCTGAAAAAGATATTCGTTTCTTTTTAGGATATTCAGGTTGGGATACCAATCAACTTTGTAACGAACTAAACCACAATTCGTGGATTGTTATAAAAAACAAATATCGAAGTAACATTATTGAACAAAAATACAATTCTGAACTTTGGAAAGAGAAGATGACAGAATTAGGGGGTAATTACATCATATGGTCAAACGCTCCAGAAAACCCTACTTTTAATTAAAATTATTCCGTCAGTTTTACCTACAACATAAAACTACCTACCCATAAGTTGCATACCTGCACTCAACTTGTTTATTTCTGCCACTAATATGTTTGAAACAGTAGTTGTAAACATCTTCTTTCTATATTTTGTAATTGGTTTTATACCTTGAATTACGTTAGTTACAAACAACTCATCTGCTTTTTGCAATTCAAATGGAGAAATTGAAGCCTCTTCAATAGTATAATCTTCTAGTTTATCAATAACACCTATTAATTGCTGACGCATTATACCTTTTAAACAACCATCCGTTAATGGTGGGGTTTTAATAACATTTCCTTTAACCAAAAATAAATTTCCATTAATAGCTTCTATTACTTGCTTGTTACTATTTAACAACAAACAATTATCTAATTCATTCTCCTTAGCAAAAATACCCGCAATCACGTTTAAAACCCTATTTGTAGTTTTTAAATTAGATAATAATTGAGGGGTTACATAGTGGTCTTTAAACAAATCAACTACACAAGAAGAACTATCTTTCAAATATGTTATTGAAGGAAGTAATTTAGCTTCCATAAAATATCCGGTATTATTATTATCAGGGGTATACAAACCAGGAGAATCTCTAAAAACAGTCATTCGTATTCTAGCAGAGGAACTCAACAAGTTATTTGCATCGATAAGGCCCGTAATTTGTTGTTCTAAAAACTCCATAGTAAAACCCATAGGAATTTCCATACGAACAATTCGCATAGAAGCCATAAGTCTAAAATAATGATCTTCCCAAAAAAGAATTACACCATTTACTACTTTTATAGTTTCAAAAACTGCATCACCATATTTAAATGCTCTATTATTTGAAAAAATATGTTCTTGAGATTCTAAATTACCGTTAAAATTAATCATAAAAAAAGCCCTAATAAAGATTAGGGCAAATATACAGTAATAATAAAACAACTTATACCGAACCTAAAACCTTTTTAAGTTCTGAAATTTGATTTTCCCAAAGCATTTTATTTTCATCCATATCATCTTCATCAGAAAAATCAGTTACCATTAAGGAAACATCTTTCGTGATGTCATCGACTTGAATTCTAATTTCAAAATAATACTCTTCTCCTTCATCTTCTAGCCACTGGAAACGCACTTTATCAACAGCTTTTTTTGATAGTAATTTTGCTTTTTCCTCACTATCATCCCAAATAAAGGTATATAATTCTCCTCTAGAATTTACATTATCAGCATACCACTCAGACAAACCAGAAGGAGTTGACAAGTATTGGTGCAACAATTTAGGTGATGCATGAATAGGGAATTCTAATTCAAATTTTTCTCTCATAATAATTATCAATATTTTCGACAATATAATTATTTCTCCCATATATTAAAAAAGAAATTACAAGTATTTTTTTTATTATATTTTTAAGAAAATTCTTGCTATATCTAATATTGTTTATATATTTGCAAACCGTTAGCAAAACGGCGTGGTAGCTCAGTTGGTTAGAGCGCCTGATTCATACTCAGGAGGTCGGCAGTTCGAATCTGCCTCACGCTACAAACAAAGCCTTTCAATTTATTTTGAAAGGCTTTTTTCATTTAATTTTAATTATACATCAATCCTTACAATACATTCTCTAAATCATCTTAAATAAAACAAAAAAGCCTTTCAATTACTTATCAAAAGGCTTCTAAATAAATTAACCATATCTTAAAACAACTCATATAGCCGCTCCAAACTTAATGTTTCCTGAGTACCATCAATCCTATTTTTTACTGCATACATATTATTTTAACCTTTTCAGGACCAACTAAGATGACAATCGGAAACTTGCGCTTGTTTCTAAAATTCATTTGTTTCTTCATTTTTGCATTTGAAAGCTATAATTCTGCAGCAATTGCTTTATTTCACTCATACAATATAGCGCCTCTTCATCCTCAAAGTTAACAAACAATAAACCACTTGCTCCCTATACTCTTTCTGGGAATAAATTTAATTACTCCAAAACTAAATAAATATGATTTAACCGAAAAGATACTTCTACACCTCTAACATATTTCAATCGGAAAACACCTGTAAATTATCGTGTCCTCCATAACCAATAAACACCATTTTAACATATTCTGGAATAGAAAATTCTAACATAGCACCTATAAAATAACTCAATAAACTAGCTAGGGTTAAATCTAAAATTTCAAAAAATAAAAAGTGCGTATATTTTCACAAAATACTAAGTACTGTTTTTAAAGTCTACTGTTAGATTTTAGGAGTTTTTTAAAAAAATATTACAATAGATTTATATAGACAATCAACTATAACTTTCGATACCATATTAAAAAACCAGTTATTGGCATTGAAGCACCAATAAGAACAACTATAAAATATATAATTACACCAGTAAGTCCCATAATCTCTCCAGTATGAAGTGGCAAGGAAATAGCCATAAACTGATTTGCTAATGTCTTGTCGGAAAATAATTCAAGTTTTTTAAAAACTCCGTCCTTTCCATATTTTACTTTGTCTGGCAATACGGCATTGAAAATATTTTCTTGATTAATCTTTTTAACATAATAGTTTGGATCGTCATTTTTTGGCAAAGTAATAGTTATTATTGCTTCATAAGGTAACCGCTTATTAGCATCGTTTAGAAGTGCCTCTAAAGAAACAAAAGATGTTTTGTTTTTTTCTTTTTGATTTTCTAGAGATTCTTCAAAAAAAGAGGCAAATTTACCCGAAAGCTCACTCTTTATAGCGTCAGAATTTGATGATGAAAGTACTGGTTGTCCTCCAAGACTAACTACTACAGCGCTTTTTACCCAAGGATAACTAATATATAATCCCGTTATTGAAATAAAAAAAAGCAATAGAAAAGTGTAAAAACCTAAGGTATTATGCAAATCATAAATTACACGTGGTAACTTAGCAGACCATTTAATGGTAAGTCCTTGTTTCATTCTAGACATCTTAGATGGAAACCACAAAACCAAACCCGAAATTAATAATACTACAAAAATAAGCACTGAAATTCCGACAATTTGATTACCAACATTGCCCAATAATAAATTTTTATGCAAAGACTTCATCGTGTCAAAAAACGCAGCAGATGAATTACTACTTTTACCAATTACTTTTCCTGTAGTTGGATGCAGGTAAAAATGTCCTGAATATTCCTCACTAGTATTTGTATAGGTTGCAATGATATTTCTATTAAAATTTTCAGGATACGTAATACTGTTCAATTGCAATCCTTTGTCTTTAAAAGTTTGTTCAACCACATCTGGATTTACCCATTCACTTAAATCAGAATCTTTGTTAAAAACAACATCGTAATTAATAAAATCTGAAATTTGAGTCTTAAAAGAATATAGTGATCCAGAGAGACAAACTACAAATACTACTAAACTAGATAAAAGTCCGAGCCACAAATGTGACACGGACATAATATATTTAAAAAAAGATTCTTTTTTTCGTTTTTTACGTAATAGGCTTTTTTTAAAATTCACTGTTATTCTCTATTATTTTTTTTCCTATAATCTTCTTTCGCTACAACTTTTAGATATTGCTGAAATTGCTCTTCCGAAAATACTTTCTTTAAAAAAGCAGTACGGTCATCATTAAACTGATTCCAATACATATTAGCAGCTTCGGAATTACCGTGGTAATGATCGTGAGCGTCTCTAAAAGATTTCTTAAACGCATCGTTAACAGCTTTGTATTTAACTGTTTGGATAGAGTCTAATGACAAAGTTGCAATTACCTCTTGTTTAAGTTCGTCTGAGTAGTCTGACTGTCCTGGCATATTTTTTTTAATATACTCATGTAAAATAGAAGCTTGATTAGCATTTAAAAAAGATGACATCTTAGCTTCTTGTTCTTGATAAGAAGTTTTAATTATCTTCTTAAAAGCTTTTTTGTTCCCTTTTCCTTTACCTGATGCTTTTAGGTCTTCAAATTGTTGCTTTCTCTCATTATTATATGCAATAACGCTAGCATCATATTGTTTCTCTTGCGCTCCTGTAAGCTGCAATTCTGATTTTACTTTATCAAAATCTAATTGCATTCTATTTTTCTTTTCTTTATTACAAGAAAAACAAAATATAGATATTAATAATATTAGTGCTATATTTTTCATAGTTGAAATTATAATAGATGGGCTGTATAATTTTAATTTATACAGCCCATCATGTAAATTTTATAGTTTATTAATAGATACCTTGAACAAATACATTACCACCATCAAGTTGTGCACCTCTGGTTGCAGTTGCGCCGTCAATTTGCCAAATGTAAGCATCTTCATCTACAGGACAAATAGCAATGTTAAAAGTACTTTCACCTGTTACTACAGAGTTTTGGTAAGCGAACATATCAGACATAGGAATACCATCTATTCTCTGAACTGTTTCAGCATTTAAATCAATATAAACAATAAACCAGTTATTATCATTATCGATACTTTTATCTTCAATTGCAGCATAACCTTTACCGCCTCCGATATGAAACCAATTTACTGAACCGAATATTCCACCACCTAACTTTTCAGTGATATTTAATACGAAACTTTCATCATAAGTACCATTATTTAATTTAGTAATTACAACATCAGAATCGTTTCTTGCCCAATTGATTTGGTAAACATCGTTATTGTACACATACATAGAACGTCCTCTATAACCATAGTTATGACCACTTGAAGCATATGTTTTGGTAACAGTTAAATTTTCAAAACTTGGATAATCCATTACTATAGTTTGTAAACCGTCTAATTCCCAAACATCTCCTCGAGATGCACCTACTTTACTTTGTGACGTACCAATATATATTTTACCATCTAATACAACAGGAGCATCTACACGACCAATATAAATATCATCTGTACTGTATGTACCTAAAATGATTTCAGTATAAGTTCTAAATCTTAAACCTGGTAAATCGTAATCTAAAATTTGTAAAGTAGTCGTTACCTGAGTTTCATCATCACTTGTTACTTTTGCTACGTAAAAAGCAAGTAAAGTTTCGTCATTGTCTCCTACAACTTCAAATCTTGGGTTTGTACCTAATCTTCCTGCAGCATCTACTTCTGCTGTAACATCATAACTACCGTTAGAATTTGGTTGAAGTTCACGAATAACACCAGTACCATAATTTAAGTTATAAATCATACCGTTAGCTTCTGCTAAATATGCGCTTCGAGTTCCCTCCATTTGTGTTCCGTTATCAACAACTGATAACATCCCTTCTGATAAATCTGTAAAAGGTGCTATTTGCACTTCTGCAGATTCATTAATTTCAACATCCGCAGCAATGTGGAATGTTGAAGTTTCCTCTATTACTTCCGTTGGATCAGTCGGATTATTGATTTCATTTGTAATATCGTCATCACTACATGAAAATAAAATACTAACACACGCTAATAAAATTGATAATTTTAAACACTTCATTTTTAATTGTTTTAATTGTTGAATAATTGTTTGTTAATTGTTGAATAATTTTAATTTAAAGTATTTGGTAGTTAATTTTAAAGTATAAACCTCTACCTGGTTTTTGAATTGCGAAGTTGTCAAAGACTTGTTCGTTAAATAAGTTTCTTAAATCCAAACTCATAGATATTTTGTTTTTAGGAAAACGATAATTCACTCCAATATCATTTACAAATTGTGTGGGGATGATATCTTTATCATATTTCCCTATGTTTTCCCAGAATCTAAAAAATTCATGGATATATCTAGTATTCCAATAAACACTCGTTCTGCTTTGTTTTTGGATAAGGTTTACAAAATTATATCTAAGCCCTGTGTTAAACTGAAAATATGGAGCGTTTTTTAATCGAGAATTATAGGAATGACTAAACCTTCCTTCGGGATTATATCTATCTTTATCTCTAGCATCTGTATACGAGGCGGCAAATACAGCAGATATTTTCTTTTTAAAATTGTATTTAACATCTAAATCGACTCCTTTACTTAAAATTTTACTTAAATTTTCAAATAAAAAATAATCTATCCCAGAAACTATAACTGTAGACTGTTGAATCAAATCTCTAACATCTCGATAGAATAGATTTCCTGTAACAACAACATTATGTTTGGCTTGTTGTAATGTATTATATCTAAAACCTAGGTTTATATTTTCACTTTTTTCTGGTTTTAATTCATACTCAGGAATTACGTTTTCAGCAACATTTCCAAAAATCTCACCAGTTGAAGGGAGTCGGATTGCTTTTTCATAAGATGCTTGAAATAACCAATTATTAGATATTTTGTAACTTGTAGCTAAACCAAATCCATAGTTATCATCTTTTCTATTGAAATAGCTCGGCACATAAACATTATTTTCTAATTCTGTTTCTTTAACATCAATATCATAACCATAATATTTACCGAATAAATTAGTGGTCAAACGTTTAGTAAAAGATTTTTTTTGATAAGAAATTCCTGCGTTATTTTTATCTACCTTTCGATAGTTATCAGTGGTTCTAAATCCAATATCTGCCATTTCATCATCATTGATTCTGTTAAAGCTAGAAAACAAATGATTTACAGTAATAACATTGTCTTCATTAATATTGTAATTCAAATTAACACGATTTACAAACGTTGATTCTTCAGAAATCGCTAATGTGGGCCTACCTGCTTCTCCCCCTTCAGGTAATCTTCTAATAACTTCTCCGTACCAATTATATTTATTTTTTGTAGTATCTACCACTTGTCTGTTCAGCATAGAATAGCCCGAAAAAACATCTACATCTATATTTTTAATGAGGTTTTTCTTTTTATATACCATACTAGGCATAACCGTTTTTTGATCGTAATATCTTTCTCCAAATGGTACTTCCATAGTAGCACCGTGTTGAATTTCTTTATATAAATCAGAATATAAAATTCCTAAGAAAAATTGATCAGTCCATTTTTTATTAACAAAACCGACATCAAATTTTGTCCCAAAATTTTTAAACCCATCATTGAAACGCTCAGCTTTCACAGTTCTATCAATAGTTCCTGTTAATGGATCGGAAACATAAATATCATTCCCCCATACTTTATAATTATTATCTGTATAATTATAAAAAGTTGCATTTTTAATTACAAGATTTGATTTTGGTGAAATCCAATTCCCTAAAACAGAAGCTTGATGTGTATTAAACGAACCTATAGAATAAGAAGCATTTAAAGCTGTTTTTGAATAATTTTGAGTTTTAATGTTAACTGCACCTCCCAAAGCATCTGCACCCAAAGAAATAGGAACAACACCTTTATATACCTCAATATTATCAATTAGGGTAACTGGTAATGAATTTATAGAGAAAGAACTTCCGAAGTACTCCATAGGAATGCCGTCAATAAAAAATCTCACAGCACTTCCTGATAAACCATTGATAGAATAATTTGCTCTAGACCCTAAGCCACCCGTTTGCCTTACAGAAATACCAGGTGTTTGGTCTATAAGCGTATTTAATTCAATATTCTGAGCTTTTACATTTTTAGTTGAAATTGTTTTTGCTGCAAATCCTTGGGTTTCAAATTTCTTTTCTTCAATCTGTACTTTATCTGAAACCAAAGTAACCGTACCAAGTTGCGTAATATCCTCTTCTAATCTAATATTTATAGTTTTATCACTACCATCAACCACGATCGGAACCTCTAGCTTCTTATACCCTAAACAGGTTGTTGTAAGAATATAATTACCAGAATTAAGGTTCTTAAACTCAAACTCACCATCAATAGTTGTAGATATTTTAGTTGTTCCTGGAGTTAACTTTAAAACAGCTAAAGAAACTAATTCGTTACTCTGAGCATTACGCACTTGCCCACTCAATGTAAAACTATTTTGAGACAAAATACTATTTGACATCAAAGTAGAAAATAGTACTAGCAATATATACCTTCTTAACATTTGTTATTTAGACTAATTAAAAATAGATGATTTTTTTAGGGCGCAAATGTACTAGTTTATATTGGTAAAAAAACTAAATAGTTGTAAAAAATTGAAAAATGATGTGAAATAAGTAAAATACGAAATGAATAACTAATTCAATAATTATACCATTGTTAATAAAAAGGAAAAATAAAAAAGGGTATTTGTTATTTTAAAATATTGATTATTAACATTTTACAATAACAAATAAAAAAAGAAATTAAGTTCAAATGACAACACAGTAATTATAGAATCAAAAATGTTCTCAGTACAAAAACTATTTTAGCTTAAAGTGATTATTTATACTTAGACAAAATAACATTATAGGTGAGTAAATAGAAAACTACAAATAAATATCAATTAAAATGAATTTGAAAAAAAATGAAGTTTTATCATTTTTAGTGATAATATAAGAAGATTTGAAATGTTTAAATTCTGACCAAACCACCATGAAAAACATAACTGTTTTTTTAAACTCTTGAAAGAAGTTAACTGTGATTAAACTATCAAAGTAATTGCAACTAATATTTTTACAGTTATTTTTAATAAAAATTATTAAAAATATACAACTTTTAAATAAATATATTAAACGTTGTATATTTTTTCAAGAATTAAAACCTATAAATAACAATCTAAAATAAAAAATTATGGTTGCTCTTCATAATTAAATTGATTACAATATCTTCAATGCGTTTAAGTTCCAATATTAGGTAAATACCATTAATACCCATAACAGAATAGCCTCTCTTTTATTTATGAAAACTACTCTTTTCTAACTTCTTACTATGTATAAAATGCTTATGTAAATCCTATTAAATAATTAATCTTCTATAATCACTATGTTTAGATAATATATTCATAAATAATTTAAATACTCATTTATATACTTTCATTTTTAAAATGGCATTTAGTACAATATAAGAACTCAACTTCTCATAATTTATATAATAAGATATTTATAAAATAAAGGTCAGTAACATAATATTACTGACCTTTATTTTATAAATATGTATAGTTATTTTTATATACCTTATAGAAGTTTACATAAGGCATCTAAACCTATAACCTGCTGTGTACCATCAATCATATTTTTGACTGTATATACATTATTTTTAACCTCATCAGAGCCAACAAGAACAACAAACGGAAATTTACGTTTATTAGCATAGTTCATTTGTTTTTTCATTTTTGCACTAGAAGGATATAACTCTGCAGCAATCCCTTTTGATCTTAGATGTTTAATCGCATTCATAGAATACAATGCTTCTGCATCTCCAAAATTAATAAACAATATATTATTTGTTCCTTGCACAGTTTCAGGAAACAAGTTTAACTCTTCAAGAACAAGATAAATTCTATCTAAACCAAAAGATATACCAACACCACTTACATTTTTTAATCCGAAAATACCTGTCAAATCATCGTATCTTCCACCTCCACCAATAGAGCCCATTTTAACGTTTTCTGGAGCAGAAACTTCAAATATAGCGCCTGTATAATAATTTAACCCACGAGCTAGCGTAACATCTAAATCTAAAACAGCATTAGATAAACCAAGGGATTCGATTGCATTACCAACAAACAACAACTCTTCCACTCCTTTCATTCCGGTTTCTGAGGTAGCTAATAATTGTTTTAATTGTTCAATTTTATCTATAAAGCCACCTGTAAAACCAAACAATGGTTGTACTTTTTCAATAGCAGATTCAGAAATACCTTTTTCAAGCATTTCCTTCTTTACGCCATCTTCACCAATTTTATCTAATTTATCCAGAGCAACTGTAAAATCAATTAATTTATCTGATGCTCCAATTACCTCAGCAATACCACTTAATATTTTACGATTGTTAATTTTAACTGTTACACCTTCTAAACCAAGTTTAGTAAACACAGCATCATATAACTGAACAAACTCTACTTCTTGCCAAAGAGAATCTGACCCTACCACATCTGCATCACACTGAAAAAACTCTCTAAACCTACCTTTCTGTGGCCTATCTGCTCTCCAAACCGGTTGTATTTGATAACGTTTAAAAGGAAATTCTATTTCATTTTGGTGTTGTACAACATATCTAGCAAAAGGTACTGTTAAATCGTAACGCAGCGCTTTCTCTGATATACTAGAAGTAATTTTTTGACTATTTTTATCAGACAATAAGTTATCATCTACTTTTTTTAGATAGTCACCAGAGTTTAATATTTTAAAAATTAAACGATCCCCTTCTTCACCATACTTACCCATTAGGGTATCAGAATTTTCAAAACTAGGAGTTTCAATAGGTAAAAATCCGAATTTTTGAAACTCTCTTTTTATGGTATCAAAAATATAATTACGTTTTATAACTTGTTCTGGGTTAAAATCACGAGTACCTTTTGGTAAACTAGGTTTTTGTGCCATAATACTTATATTATATTAATAAATTATTTTGTAACTAATTTATTAAAGTAGTTAAATAAATCTCCTTTTGAAATAACAGAACCTTGTTGAATTAAAGTAAATTTGTCAGTATTTCTATCTTCGGAATATTCTTTTTTAGCTTGTAAAAACTCTACTTCATCATTCATTAAGTTATCACGTAACCACGAAAAACCATCTTTAGTAGTTAAGTCAACTTCATTTTTTAACTGTACAGCAATAACCTGCATATCTGTATCTGTCAAATGAAATAAATGCATTTGTTGCGGAGATATGTGCTCTAAATAATCTACTTGAGTTAAAACACCTTCCCATACTAAATCTGAAAACACATCAATTTCTTGTTCGGCAACATCAGGAGTTTCTTTTTTTATGTCCTCCCATTCAGCAGCTGTTATTGTTTGAGTTGCTAAAAAGTTAATAAACTCTTTATGCATTTCATTAAGCTGCTCTTTACTCAATCTTTGATATTTCATTTTAAAAAATTTAAAACAATAAAAGCCACGATTAAAATCGTGGCTTTTATTTATAATGATAAAATCATTTTTATTTTTCTCCTACAACTTCAAAAGGTAAATCAATTACAACAGAACGGTGTAATCTTACTTTTGCTGTGTATTTTCCAGCTCTTTTTACGTTACCACCGGCAACAGTAATGAACTTTTTTTCTAATGACTGCCCACCTTTAGCAATTGCTTCAGCAACATCAGCATTATTAATAGAACCAAATAATTTTCCACCGTCACCAGACTTTGAAGAAATTTTTATTTCTAATGCTTTAAGTATCTCTGCTAATTTATTAGCATCATCTACCATTTTCTGTTCTCTGTGTGCTCTTTGCTTTAAGTTTTCAGCTAATACTTTCTTTGCAGAAGGTGTAGCTAAAATTGCAAGTCCTTGAGGGATTAAACAGTTTCTTCCGTAACCATTTTTTACAGTAACAACGTCATCTGCAAACCCTAAATATTCTACATCTTTTTTTAATATAACTTCCATGGTTGCTACGTTATTATTTTAATAAATCCGCTACATAAGGCATTAATGCCAAGTGACGTGCTCTTTTTACTGCAACAGCAACTTTTCTTTGGTATTTTAAAGAAGTTCCTGTTAAACGTCTAGGTAACAATTTACCTTGCTCGTTTACTAACATTAATAAGAAACCTGCATCTTTATAATCGATATACTTGATACCTAATTTTTTGAAACGACAGTATTTAGCTTTCTTATTTGTATCTATATTAAGTGGAGTTAAATATCTAATTTCCCCCTCTTTTTTTCCTGCTGATTGTTGTTCTATAGTTGACATAATTAAGCTTTTGCGTTATCTCTAATTCTTCTTTTTTCAGCCCAAGCAATTGCATGCTTATCTAACCTTACAGTTAAATAACGCATTACACGCTCATCTCTTCTGAATTCTAATTCATATCCGTCAATAGCTTCTCCAGCTACTTGGAATTCGAATAAATGGTAAAAACCACTTTTTTTGTGTTGAATTGGGTACGCTAACTTCTTAAGCCCCCAGTTTTCTTTTGATACCATCTTAGCTCCTTTAGAAATAAGAAAATCTTCGTATTTCTTTACTGTCTCCTTTATCTGAGTTTCAGATAAAACGGGATTCAAGATGAAAACAGTTTCGTATTGATTCATAATTTAAATTATTTAATTTGTAATAAATTGGATGCAAAAGTACTGTATTTAAATAAACTGTCAAAACAAAAAGATTTAATTTTTACAGAATTTAAACTATCGTATTTGAGGTTCAAAAATAAAAATTTTTTAATAAAATTAAACCTTTCTTAATATTTAATTTTATATTTATCATCAAATTAAAAAACTAAACTTATAAATGAATTTACGATGTGTAGTTGTTGACGACTCCTCAATTCAAAGGATGTCGATCGTTAAACTTGTAAAGCAACACCCTGCACTAACCTTGATTGCAGAATATAGTAGTGCTATTGATACCAAAAAGGGATTAAACAATATTGAAGTTGATTTAATTTTTTTGGATATAGAAATGCCTATTGTCAATGGTTTTGAGTTATTGGATGTTTTAAAAAACAAACCGCAGATTATTTTTGTTACCGGAAAAACTGAATATGCGTTTAAAGCTTTTGATTATGATGCTACAGATTATCTACATAAGCCCATAACTCATGACAGGTTTAATTTAGGAGTAGAAAAAGCATTAGAATACCACCGATTAAAATTTGAAAACAATGCTAAGAATGAAGAATATATTTTCATTAAGAGCAATTTAAAGAAACGAAAAGTACTAGTAAGTAGTATTTTGTGGATTGAAGCCCTGGGAGATTATATAAAATTAATTACTAATGATGAAAATTATGTAATTCTTTCTACTATGAAAGCTTTTGAAAAAGAAGTTGAACAATATTCCTTTTTAAGAATCCATAAATCATACATTGTAAACCTGAATAAAATAAAAAGATTTAACAGTAAGTTTGTTGAAATAAATTCAGAAAACATCCCATTAAGCAGAAATAAAAAGAAAATACTTACAGAGGCACTAGATAATCTTTAATAAGTATCAACATTCAAGACTACTTTTATAGGTCTAAATTCCTTAACAGACATAAAGCTGTTCTTAACCTTAAGAATGGCTTTTTTTGTTTTTGAGGCTGATTGTCCGTTAGGCACCTTTAACAATACATGCTTTATATATTCGTTACGCACTCTAGATATTGAAGGAAACTCAGGTCCTAGAACATTGTTTTTAAAAGATAATCGTAATGATTTGGCAAACCAATCAGAACCTAATTCTACTTTTCTATAATCCCTATGCTTAAAAGTAATTTTAATTAATTTATTAATTGGCGGATACTTATAAATACGACGTTGCTCCAACTGCTCTTTATACATACTTACATAGTCGTGGGTTGATACTTGCTGTAATATGTTATGAAACGGATTATACGTTTGTATAATTACCTTTCCTTTTTTTTCGAATCTACCTGCCCTACCTGCAACTTGAGACATGAGTTGAAAACTTCGTTCATGAGCTCTAAAATCTGGAAAATTTAGCATAGAATCTGCACTCAAAACCCCTACTAGGCTAACTTTTTTAAAATCTAATCCTTTGGTAAGCATTTGTGTACCTACTAATATATCAATTTCTTGCTGTTCAAAAGCAGTTATAATTTTCTGATATCCGTATTTACCTCTAGTAGTGTCAAGATCCATCCGCCCTATTTTCAAATCGGGGTACAACACATTAAGTTCTTTCTCTAATTGTTCTGTACCAAAACCTTTCGTATCTAAATCATTGCTCCCACAAGACAAACAAGCATACTGCATAGCCATTTGATACCCGCAATAATGACAACGTAATTGTTTTTTATGCTGATGGTATGTTAAGCTTACATCACAACTTGGGCATTGAGTTGCCTCTCCACATGTACCACATTCTAAAATTGGCGAATAACCGCGTCTATTTTGAAAAAGAATTACTTGCTCCTCATTTTCTATAGCCAAGTCAATTTCTTCTAGTAACTTATCAGAAAAATGACCTTTCATTTTTTTTCGCTTGTACTTATCTTTTAAATCAACCAGTTCAATTTCTGGCATTTGTACATTACTATGACGATGTAATATTTCAAC
>CAWVSR010000003.1:0-19388 GCA_963932865.1 uncultured Kordia sp.
AAGATTTACACTGTCTAAGAAAAACAAGACAAGAGGCTTTTAAAAAAGGGATAGATTTTTCTTTAGAGATGTTATTGGATTCTGATATTGCAAAAAGAGAATTAGCGAGCATTTATAGGTGTGATTTATCCTTAATAATATCAACTTATGAAATTAAATTATTGAAAGATACTTTTAAGATTGATGACTCCTTATTGTGTTATTTGCCTTTTTTAATACCCACTGTTTCGTTGAAAGAAAAGGAAGAGTTACCAAGCTATGAAGAAAGACAACACTTTATGTGTATAGGTAATTTTAGACATGAGCCGAATTGGAATATGGTTTTGTATTTAAAACAGACTATTTGGCCTATTATTAAAAAACAATTGCCGAAAGTAGAAATGCATGTTTATGGGTCATATCCATCTGAAAAAGTAACACAATTAAATAACATTAAGGAAGGTTTTTTAATCAAAGGTTGGGCCGATAATGTGAATGCTGTAATGCTTTCCTCACGTGTTTGTTTGGCGCCAATACGTTTTGGTGCAGGTATTAAAGGGAAATTTACAGATGCTATGAAAAATGGATTACCAAACATAACAACTTCTATAGGAGCAGAGGGTATGGCTCACGATTTGCCTTGGGGAGGAAGTGTTGTAAATAATCCAATCAATATTTCGAACGCTGCTGTAAATTTATATAATAATAAAGAGCAATGGTTGACAGCACAACAAAACGGTTTTGAAATAATTAATAATATTTACAGTAAAACAAAACATCAAGAGAATTTTTTGGATAAGCTTATCTTAATATCAAAATCACTTTCTAAACACCGTAGTGCTAATTTTATAGGTGCAATGTTAGGTCATCATACTCTAAAGAGTAGTAAATATCTATCTAAGTGGATATCAGAAAAAGAAAAAAACAAATAATACCACTTTAAATAAGCTTTGTTTAGCTGTTTTTTTCTAAAAAGATAATATATTAGAATTGTTACAGCTAGAAAAATTCTTTTAAAGGTGTTTTTAAGCTTGTTTAAGCTCGTTTTAGTTTAAATGGGTAATGTTGATAAGTGTCATTAGAATGCTCGTTATATATAGTTAAAATAAGTTTCTATTTGTTATATTTGTCTGTCTTCATAAATTATAATGAAGGAATAATAGCAATTATTTTATGAGCGAAGAAAACAAACAAAATCAGTATTCTGCAGACAGTATTCAGGCCCTAGAAGGTATGGAGCATGTACGTATGCGTCCTTCAATGTACATTGGAGATGTTGGAGTTAGAGGATTACATCATCTAGTGTATGAAGTAATAGATAATTCTATTGATGAAGCAATGGCAGGGCATTGTGATACAATTGATGTGTGGATTAACGAAGATAATTCAATTTCTGTTTTAGATAATGGTCGTGGTATTCCAGTAGGAATTCATAAAAAAGAAGGAGTTTCTGCTTTAGAAGTAGTAATGACTAAAATTGGTGCAGGAGGAAAGTTTGATAAAGATTCTTATAAAGTTTCTGGAGGTCTTCACGGTGTTGGTGTTTCTTGTGTTAATGCGTTATCAAATCATCTTAAGGCTACAGTTTATAAAGATGGCAAGGTTTGGGAACAAGAGTATCAAAAAGGTAAAACAATGTATCCTGTAAAGCCAGTTGGTGAAACAGATAAAAATGGTACTCTAGTTACTTTTACACCGGATGACACTATTTTTAAAGATACTATCATATATAATTATGAGACTTTAGCAGCGAGATTACGTGAGTTGTCCTTTTTAAATAAGGGTTTGACAATATCGCTTACTGATAGAAGAAATAAAGATGAGGCTGGTGATGATGTAACAGAAACTTTTCTTTCTACGGAGGGTTTACCGGAGTTTATAAAGTATTTGGATGCAACTAGAGAGCAGTTGACGTCAAATGTTATTTCAATGGAAGGAGAAAAGAATGGAATTCCAGTTGAGGTAGCGATGGTTTATAATACCTCTTATTCAGAGAATTTACATTCCTATGTAAATAATATTAACACACATGAAGGAGGTACTCATTTATCTGGTTTTAGAAGAGGTTTAACACATACTTTAAAAAAGTATGCTGAAGCTTCTGGGATGTTATCAAAATTAAAATTTGATATAGCAGGAGATGACTTTAGAGAGGGTTTAACAGCTATTATTTCTGTTAAAGTTGCTGAGCCACAGTTTGAAGGTCAAACAAAAACTAAATTAGGTAACAGAGAGGTTTCTGCAGCAGTTAGTCAATCAGTTTCTGAGATGTTAACTGATTACTTAGAAGAAAATCCTGAAGAAGCTAAAACTATAGTTCAAAAGGTTATTCTTGCAGCTCAAGCTAGACATGCGGCTGCAAAAGCTCGTGAAATGGTGCAACGAAAAACCGTAATGAGTATTGGTGGATTACCAGGAAAGTTATCTGATTGCTCAGAGCAAGATCCTGCAAAATGTGAGGTGTTTTTAGTTGAGGGAGATTCCGCAGGTGGAACTGCTAAACAAGGAAGAGATCGTGCATTTCAAGCAATTTTACCATTAAGAGGTAAAATTCTAAATGTAGAAAAAGCAATGCAACATAAGGTTTTTGAGAATGAAGAAATCAGAAACATGTTTACTGCTTTAGGAGTAACAATTGGAACAGAGGAAGATAGTAAAGCGTTAAATTTATCTAAGTTACGTTACCATAAAATTGTAATAATGTGTGATGCCGATGTAGATGGTAGTCACATTGCAACGTTAATATTGACATTCTTTTATAGATATATGAAAGAATTGATTGAAAACGGGCATGTTTATATAGCAGCGCCTCCATTGTATTTAGTTAAAAAAGGGGCTAAAGGGGAATATGCTTGGAATGATGATCAGCGAGATGTTTTAATGGGCAAATATGGTGATGGTGCTAAAATACAGCGTTATAAGGGTCTTGGAGAAATGAACGCAATTCAATTATGGGAAACAACAATGGATCCTGAATATAGAACTTTGCGTAAAGTTGTTATAGACAGTGATGTTGAAGCTGACAGAGTGTTTTCTATGTTAATGGGAGATGAAGTACCACCTCGTAGAGAGTTTATCGAGAAAAATGCAGCATACGCAAATATTGATGCATAAAACAATTATTTAAATATATAATTAAATTAAGTACACAATTAATAATAATATAATACAAATAAAATGAAAGTAACAGTAGTAGGAGCAGGAGCTGTAGGGGCAAGTTGCGCAGAGTATATTGCAATTAAAGATTTTGCATCAGAAGTAGTGATTTTAGATATTAAAGAAGGTTTTGCTGAAGGTAAAGCAATGGATTTAATGCAGACTGCTTCGTTGAATAACTTTGATACAAAAATTGTAGGGACTACAGGTGATTATTCTAAGACAAAAGGGAGTGATATATGTGTAATTACTTCTGGTATTCCTCGTAAGCCAGGAATGACTAGAGAAGAATTAATAGGGATTAATGCTGGTATTGTAAAGATGGTTTCGGCTAACTTAATAGAGCATTCACCAAATACCATAATTATTGTAGTGTCTAATCCAATGGATACAATGACCTATTTAGTTCATAAAACAACAGGTTTGCCTAAAAATAGAATTATTGGAATGGGTGGAGCTTTAGATTCAGCTCGTTTTAAATATAGATTAGCGGAAGCTTTAGGAGCGCCTATATCTGATGTTGATGGTATGGTTATTGGTGGGCATTCGGATAAAGGAATGGTACCGTTAATTTATAAAGCAGCAAGAAATTCAGTAAAAGTCTCTGAATTCTTATCTGAAGAAAGAATGGATCAAGTTGTTCAAGACACAAAGGTTGGTGGAGCTACATTGACAGGTTTATTGGGTACTTCGGCATGGTATGCTCCAGGTGCAGCAGTATCAGCAATGGTTCAAGCAATTGCTTGTGATACTAAAAAAATCTTTCCATGTTCTGCTTTGCTAGAAGGTGAATTTGGATTGAATGATTTATCTATAGGTGTTCCTTGTGTATTAGGAGCTAATGGAATAGAAAAAATTGTTGAAATTAGTTTGTCAGATGCAGAAAAAGCTAAATTAGCAGAGTCTGCAGAAGGTGTTAAAAAAACAAACCAATTGTTAGAAGTTCCTGCGAACTAAATTTAAACGGTACATGATATTACAAAAGCTGCCTTAAATCGGTGGCTTTTGTTGTTTTTAATTATGAATTAAAAGTATAAGCTATTAGTATAAAGTTTTGTTAAGCTGTTTAATAGTGTTTAAAAATAAAAAAAAAGATGAAAAAAGTATTCGTATTATTAGTGTTGATTACAAGTGTGTTTGGTTTTGCTCAAAAACCAATTAATGAAGGAGTTATTAAAACTACACAAACCTTGTCTAGTTCAGATGATCAAGTAAATATGCAATTGGCTATGATGGGGCAAATGGTTACAACTACATGGTTTAAAAATGACAAGTCTCGCTCTGAAATGTCTAATCCAATGATGGGAAATTCAATCGTTATTATTGATGGTTCAATAAATAAAATATTGATGATGATGGATAATGCTATGTCGGGAAAGAAATATGTGTTAAACGACCTAGAAGCTACGGAAGAGCAATTAAAAGCAGTTACGGTTATTGAAACAACGGATTTAAAAACTATCTTAGGTTATGTTTGTAAAAAATATAATGTTTCAATGGTTAAGAATGGTGCAGAAGTAAAAATGACAGTATATACATCAGATAAAGTATCTGCTAAGTCTCCACAAGTAATTACTTTAGGAGACAAAATTAACGGGTATCCTATGCTTGTAGAGATGAAAATGAATCAAATGGGAGCTGAAATATTGGTGCAGATGGAGGCTACTGAGATTGCTTCAGAGGAAATATCGGCAACAAAATTCGATTTAACTCCTTTGGAAGGATATGAGAAAACAGATCAATTAGGAATGTAAATATTCTGTTATACTTGTAGTTTCAAAAACCAGCAAATTCCTGTTGGTTTTTGTTGTTTATAAAACTTTTAAAAACTCTTTAAATATATTGCTATTTCGATACAGAAAAATTATATTTGCTCGTTTGAAAATAGAATCATATAACTAATAATAAATTATAATGCAAAACAAAGGAATAGTTAAATTGTTTGCTTTCTTATTTGTAGCGGTAAGTATTTACCAGCTTTCATTTACGTACATAGCAAGTAAGGTAGAGAAAGATGCTGTGGCATTTGTAAAAGGATCTGATAATGCTGGCGAACTAGAGAAAAAATATCTTGATTCTATAGGTGGAGAATCTGTAATTGCAGGAATATCTTACGATTATGCTAAAAAGAGAGTTTTAAATGAAGGACTTGATTTGAAAGGTGGGGTAAACGTAATACTTCAAATATCTACTAAGGATATCTTAAGAGGTTTAGCGAATAACTCAAAGAATCCTGTATTTAATCAAGCTTTAACTAAGGCTGATGAGTTGCAAACAAACTCAGATGATACATATTTACAATCTTTTTTCACTGCGTTTGATGCTATAAATGCAAAAGGAGGAACACCTACGCCTTTAGCTGCGACTGATATTTTTGCAAACAAATCATTAGACGGTACGGTAAGTGCTACAATGGCAAATGATGAAGTGCAATCAATTTTAGAAAGAAAGTTAGATGAGTCTATTGAATCTGCTTTTGAAGTAATAAGAAAGCGTATTGATAAATTTGGTGTAACACAACCAAACATTCAGCGTTTAGGAAAAACTGCTCGTATTTTGGTTGAATTACCTGGAGCAAAAGATGTAGAGCGTGTTAAGAAGTTATTATCAGGTACTGCTCAGTTAGAGTTTTATGAAACACATTCATTTAGTGATGCTGCTCAGTATTTAATTGCTGTGAATGATAAATTAAAGAAGGAGTTAGCTTCTAATGAACTTGCTGTTGACTCTAAGGATGATACAGAAGCCTCTGCGGATGATTTATTAGGGGCAGATAACGATTCTATTAAAAAGGCTAATCAACCAAATCCTTTGTTTGATGTGATGTCTTTAAATCCTTATGGTTTTCAAGGGCAAAATGTAAGGCAATTAGGAATTGCAAAAGTTGCTGATACCGCTAAAATAAACTCGTTTTTAAATTCAACAAAAAACTTACGAACGGGAGTTATTAAAGATGCAAAATACAGATGGGGGATTTTATTTACAGCAAGAGATAAGGCTAGTTTTGGACTTCCTGAAGACGATGCAAGTAAATATGTGCCATTATATGCATTAAAATCAGATAGAGTAGGAGCTCCAGCAATGTTAGGGGATGTTCTTACTGACGCGAGGCAACAATACACTCAGGTCGGTGATGCCTCTGTAGGGCTTTCTATGAATTCTTTAGGTTCTAAGCAATGGGAAGAGCTTACTGGAAATGTGGCAAAACAAGGAAATGCAATTGCAATTGTTTTAGATGATATAGTGTATTCTGCACCAGGTGCAAGTCAAGCGATTTCTGGAGGTCAAACTGAAATATCAGGTAATTTTAATCTAAATGAAGCAAAAGATTTAGCAAACGTATTAAGAGCTGGTAAATTACCTGCTTCGGCTGATATAATTCAATCTGCTGAAGTTGGACCTTCTTTAGGGCAAGATGCAATTGATAGTGGTAAAATGTCTTTCATGATAGCCTTATTAATGGTTTTTGTTTGGATGATTTTTTACTATGGTAAAGCAGGGCTGTATGCAAATATTGCATTAGGTTTAAATATCTTATTAATATTTGGTATTCTTGCTGGTTTAGGAGCTGTATTAACACTTCCTGGAATTGCAGGAATTGTATTGACGATAGGTATGTCTGTGGATGCTAATGTACTTATTTTTGAACGTATTAAAGAGGAATTGGCTTTAGGGAAATCTCAAGCTGAAGCAATTAAAGATGGATTTAGTAATGCATTATCATCTATTTTAGATGCAAACGTTACTACTTTATTAACGGCAATCATTTTATTCTTATTTGGTACAGGTCCAATTCAAGGTTTTGCTACCACTTTAATTATTGGTATCGCTACTTCGTTATTTACTGCAATTTTTATTACAAGGTTATTGGTTGATTGGAGCGCAAATAAAGGTGGTATTTTACCTTTCTCTACAGGGGCTACTAAAAATGTAATGAAAAACATGTCTGTTAACTTTTTAGGGAAAAGAAAATTAACATATATTATTTCTGGTGCTTTAGTGATTTTATCATTAGCATCTTTATTTACAAACGGATTAAACCAAGGTATTGATTTTGTTGGGGGAAGAACATTCCAAGTAAAGTTTGATAAAGCGGTAAATTCTAATGATGTTTCTAATAAGTTAACCAAAGTCTTTGGAAGTGCTGAGGTAAAAACTTATGGTGGGGCAGATCAGTTAAAAATTAGTACGAAGTTTAAAATTGCCGAAAAGGGTTTAGCTGTTGATCAGGAAATAAAAGGTCTTTTATTCGAACAATTAAAAGACATGTTACCTGCAGGAATGACTTTCGAGCAATTTCAAAAAGGTGAAAACGGTCAAGGTATTGTTCGAACTATGAAAGTTGGTCCTACTATTGCGGATGATATTAAAAAAGCTTCTGTATGGGCTGTATTAGGTTCGTTATTGGTAGTGTTCTTGTATATTTTAATACGTTTCAAATGGTGGCAATTTAGTTTAGGTGCTGTTGCAGCTGTATTTCATGATGTTGTTATTGTATTGGGAATCTTTTCATTATTAGGTAATATTATGCCATTTAATATGGAGATTGATCAAGCATTTATTGCAGCAATCTTAACGGTTATTGGATATTCATTAAATGACACGGTTGTTGTGTTTGATAGAATTAGAGAGTACTTTAATGAAAATGAAGACTGGGTGTTCGGTAAAACAGTTAATCAAGCTTTAAATAGTACATTGAGTAGGACTTTAAATACATCTATTACTACTTTAATAGTATTAGTTACAATTTTCATTTTAGGAAGTGAGTCTATTAGAGGGTTTATTTTTGCATTGATAATTGGAGTTATCGTAGGTACGTATTCATCTTTATTTATTGCAACTCCAGTAATGTTTGATACTGTAGGTAACAAAGAATTACAGCGTGATAAAAAAGAAGAAGAAGAGTCTGAAGAAGAAATTGTAACAGCATAATTTCATTTAACATATTTTCATAAAAAAAGTCCGAAGTTTTACTTCGGACTTTTTTTATGAAAATATTAAACTTAAAATTAGGGTTCTTTAATTGGTATTATGATTGCTCTTTGAGTTTTTTTTGTGATTGGTTAATATGTTTTTTGATTAAGCAGTCTAAATGAGTTAGAATTTTAAAATGGTTGTTTTTATTTTTTTAAGAAAAAAAACTATGCTAAAATTAAATCTTTTACGATTTCTCTTCTTAAATATTCATTGATATTAACTATTATTTTTGATTTCCCATAACTTAGCTCTTCTCTTAGTGGAGCAGAACTTAGACGTACTAAAAGTGTTTGGTTTTTTAATTCAACACTATCCGTATATGCTTCAATGGATCTTCCCATTACAGAGTACCAAGCGTTTTGAGCATCAATTTTATTTAATCCTTTGTCTAGGTTGTTTTCTTTGATGAATCCTTTTAGAGCGTCTGCTATGCTTATGTTTTCTTTGTTTCTTTTCCCCATAATAATTTTATTAAAAAAAATGCTTTTAATTAATATTTAATTTTTTATGTTTTTTGTAATAAAATACATCGCCTTTTTTATTTTTTAAAACTAGGTTTTCGGGAGTTAAATTTATAATTCTATCCTCCCAATTGTTAAGTGCTGTTTTTGTTTTTAATAGGTAAGCACCATTTTTGTTTTCAATTATAACCTTATCTTTTATATTATTTGTTTTGTAAACACCACTAAAATCTAAAGAAGTTTTTTTTCGATATCCTTTGTTTTCGTTATCAATAAAATAAAAATCAATTGTACTATTTACTTTAAATTCAGTGATTTTTTTGTTAACAGATTCTACTCTGTAAATTTCCCAATAACCATTAAGGTGTTTTAGATCTTTTTCTGAAACTTCATTAGAACAACTACAAATTATAAATAAAAAAATAAATATGGATTGTTTCATCTTTTAAAGTTTAAATAATTGATAGCTTTTATTGGTTTGTTCAATTATATTTTTGGTGCGTTCTGTGTGCGTGTCAGAAATAAATATCTGTCCAAATTCATCTTTATTTACCAATTCTATTAATTGACTAACTCTTGATTCGTCTAGTTTATCAAAAATATCATCTAATAGTAATATAGGTTTTATTTTTGATTTTTCTTTTAAAAATTGAAACTGAGCAAGTTTTAAAGCAATTAAAAATGATTTTTGCTGTCCTTGGCTACCAAACTTTTTAATAGGATATTCAGATATTCCAAACACTAAATCGTCTTTATGAGCTCCTGTTGAAGTGTATTGAAGCATTTTGTCTTTAGGTAAACTCTCGGTTAGTAAATCTTTAAATGATTTGTCTTCTAATTGGCTTTTATATTTAAAAGTAACTTCTTCATTGTTATTGCTTATTGATTTGTATTTATCCATAAAAATAGGAACAAATATCTTAACAAACTCTTTTCGTTTTTCATGAATAATTTCGCCAAATTCAGAAATTTGATCATTATATATTGCAAGAGTGTCCTTGTTAAAGTTGTTGTTAGATGCGAAATACTTAAGTAAAGAGTTTCGTTGCTGTAGTGTTTTGTTATATTTAATAAGAGTTGTTAGGTATTTTTTATTTGATTGTGAAATAATACTGTCTAAAAATTTACGTCTTGTTTCACTTCCTTCACTAATTAAATCGTTATCTGCTGGCGAGATAATTACCAATGGTAGAAAACCAACATGATCTGAAAATCTATCATATGCTTTTCCGTTTCGTTTGATTACTTTTTTTTGGCTTTTTTTTAAACTGACAACTACTTTTTCATTTCTTTCAGCTTTTAAATATGTTCCGTCTACTACAAAAAAATCAGCTTTGTGATTGATGTTTTGAGATGCAACAGGATTAAAGTAGCTTTTACCGTATGATAGATGGTATATAGCATCTAAAACATTAGTTTTTCCGACTCCGTTATTACCAACAAAACAATTTATTTTATCATTAAAATCAAATGAAATTGATTCGAAATTTTTATAATTTACTAAGGAAATTTGTTTCAAAATCATCTTTTAAAAAGCCTATTGTAGTTGTATGAATTATTGGTTTGCAAATTATTGAAAAATATCAAAACAATAGTGTTAATATTAAAAGAAAAATTATATTTTTGCTCGATATACAATATTAGATTATGGCTACATATAAGAAAAGAGGATATAGAAAACCAAAAGAAAAGGTTGAAGAAGTTATAGGTGATGAACTTTTAAATGATGTTGAGGGTTATGTTGAAGGAGAAAGCACAACTGAAGATGTTTTTAATTCATTAGATGAAGGTGCTAATAAAGCAGAAGAGTGGGTTGCAACAAATCAGAAATATATTTTTGGTTTTGTTGGTGCTGTTGCTTTAGGAGTAATGGTTTACATGGCTTTTGGTAAGTTAGTAACAGAGCCAAAAGAGGCAGAGGCTTCTAACGATGCTTACAAAGCTCAGTCTTATTTTATGGAAGCAGTTAGCGCAACAGGTGTAGCAAAAGATTCATTATTTAACTTAGCCTTAAATGGAGGTGAAGGAAAATTAGGGCTGTTAGATGTAATTGAAAATTATAGCGGTACCAAAGCAGCTAATTTAGCAAGCTATACAGCAGGTATGTCATATTTAAATATGAACGATTATCAAAATGCAGTTACTCATTTAGATAACTTTAGTTCTGATGATGAAATTTTGGCAGCTAATGCAAAAGGAGGTGTGGCAGACGCTTTTGTGCAATTAAATCAATTAGAGGATGCATTAGGTCATTATGAAAAGGCAATAAATACTACAACGAATGAATATACCACTCCTAAGTTTTTATTTAAAGCTTCAGTTGTTGCATTAGATTTAGATAAAAAGGATGTTGCAGTTAAATATTTGACTAGAATTAAAGATGAGTTTTCTACTTCTTTAGAGGCTGGAAAAGTAGACGCTTTATTAGGAAAAGCTCAAGCAAAATAATAATGGCAACTGTACACAATAATTTATCAGATTATGATAAAAGCAACGTGCCAGATGGTAAAAACTTTCGAATTGGCATAGTTGTTTCAGAATGGAATTCTAATATAACAGATGCATTAAAAAATGGTGCCGTTGATACTTTACTAGAAAATAGTGTTGGTGAAGAGAATATTGTTGTTTGGAATGTACCTGGTACTTTTGAGTTACCTTTTGCTTGTAAGCACATGCTTCAGACTCAAGATGTAGATGCTGTAATTGCAATAGGAAGTGTTATTCAGGGAGAAACAAAACATTTTGATTTTGTTTGTAGTGGAACAGCACAGGGTATCATGAACTTAAATATTCATGGTGATGTACCAGTAATCTTTTGTGTATTGACGGATAATAATATGCAGCAGGGTATAGAAAGATCTGGAGGTATTCACGGAAATAAAGGAACAGAGGCTGCTGTTGCAGCTATAAAAATGGCTGCGTTAAGTAAGTTTTAAATTATAATATTTTATAAAAACAACAAAGCTGATTTTTTTTAAATCAGCTTTGTTGTTTTTATAAGTATCTGTTAACAATAACCACTAATCATGTGGTAAAATATAGTATAATTGATTATTTTTGGTAAACTACAGTTTTTAATTAGTTATGAGATTACCAACCCTTTTTAAGCAAAACAAAAATAAAACTTTTGGATACAAACCTCGTCATTATGATGAGCGAAAAGAAAGGCTAGAGCGTTTGCACGAAAAACATCATGGAGCTAAAGAAGCTACCTCTATAAAAGGTAGTTTCAAACGAAGAGCATCCTTTCGTGATGACTGGAAAACTGTTACTAAAGAAAAAGATCAAAAACAATCACAAGGAAGGCTCGTTGTAATTTTCATATTACTTGTAGCAGTAGCATTTCTTGTTTTAGATAAATATAACATCAAACTTTTTTAATGTCAGATATTATTCAATTATTACCTGATCATGTAGCAAATCAAATAGCAGCTGGAGAGGTTGTTCAAAGACCTGCTTCTGTTGTGAAAGAGTTGTTGGAAAATGCAATTGATGCAAAAGCAACTTCAATACAACTAATAATAAAAGATGCCGGTAAAACCTTAGTACAGGTAATAGATAATGGAACAGGTATGAGTGTTACGGATGCTCGTTTGTCATTTGAACGACATGCGACTTCTAAAATATCTACGGCAGAAGATTTATTTCAGCTTAATACAAAAGGTTTTAGAGGTGAGGCTTTGGCTTCAATAGCTGCAATTGCTCATGTAGAAATGAAAACCAAACGAGATTTAGATGAGCTAGGAACGATATTAAAAATTGAAGGAAGTAAAATTATTGAGCAAGAGGTTGTAGTTACTCCGCGAGGTACTTCTATTGCAGTTAAAAATTTATTTTTTAATATTCCTGCAAGACGTAATTTTTTAAAATCCGATCAAGTAGAAATGCGTCATATCGTTGATGAATTTCAAAGAGTTGCTTTAGTACATCCTGACATTTCTTTTACATTATACAGTAATGGTTCTGAAATGTTTGTTTTACCAATTTCAAATCATAGACAACGTATTGTAAATGTTTTTGGTTCTAAAACAAATGAAAAGTTAGTGCCAGTTAATGAAGCTACCGAAATATTAAATATTACTGGATTTGTTACAAAACCAGAGTTTTCTAAAAAAAGTAGTAAAGAGCAATTCTTTTTTGTGAATGATAGATTTATAAAAAGTTCTTATTTAAACCATGCAATCACTGCTGCTTTTGACGGATTATTGAAAGATAGGTCTTATCCAGGGTATTTTTTATACTTAAATGTAGATCCAAAAACTATTGATATTAATATACATCCTACAAAAACAGAAATTAAATTTGATAACGAACATGATTTATACGCAATTATAAAGTCTACTATAAAACATAGTTTAGGTCAGTTTCAGATTGCACCAATTCTAGATTTTAATAGAGATTCTAGTATGGATACTCCTTATGAGTATAAAAACAAGAAAATTGGAACACCAATTATTGAAGTTGATAGTAGCTTTAATCCGTTTTTAGATGAAAAAACTGCTTCAAGAGTTCCTTCTTCTAACTCATTCAGTTCATTACAAGTTCCTAAAAAAAATAGTGATGATTGGGAGGGTTTGTATGTTGGTTTGGAATCTCAAATATCGTCAGATTCAACATCAGGATCAATTGTTGAATTTGAATCAGAAGAGGTAACAGGTTCTTTTTTTGATGAGTCAGAAGTTTTTCAAGAACAAATAACACTTCAAGTTCAGAATAAATATATAGTTAGTAAAATAAAGTCAGGAATTGTTGTTATTCATCAACATAGAGCACATGAACGAATTTTATATGAAGAGTTTTTAAAACACATAACAATAAATCAGGCAGTGAGTCAGCAGCTATTGTTTCCTGTTAAGGTTAGTGTTACTAAAGATGAATTACTTAATTTTAATACTGTAAAAGAAGTGTTAGAGAATACGGGGTTTGTATTTTCTAATATAAGTAATGAGGAGATTGAAGTTACCGGAATCCCTTCTGCCATAGAAGACAGTAAAGCGCCAATTATTATACATGATTTATTATCGAGTATGGATAATGCACTAGAGGTTAATGAGCTTCATTCAAATTTAGTAGCGCGATCAATGGCAAAAAGTATTGCTATTAAAAGTGGAAAATCTTTAACAAGACTAGAACAAGAAGATATTGTAAATAGATTATTTGCTTGTAAGGAACCAACAGTTTCTCCGATTAATAAAGCTATATTTATAACATATAGTACTAGTGATTTTGATAAAAAACTATTGTAATGATTAGAATAACAGATACCGTAAAGCATTTAGTAATTATTAATGTATTATTTTTTATTGCTTCATTTGTAGTAGCTAAAAGTGGTATAAACCTTACAGAGCATTTAGGTTTATTTTTTGTGAAAAATGAACTTTTTAAGCCATGGCAATTTGTGTCTACAATGTTTATGCATGCAGATATAAATCATATTTTATTCAATATGTTGGCCTTATGGATGTTTGGGAGTGCAATAGAGCAAATGTGGGGAAGAAATAAATTTTTATTCTTTTATTTTTCTGCTGGGATAGGAGCGAGCTTGATTTATACACTTGCTAATTATTTCCAATTTCAGAATGTTTATGATAAATTAATTACAGCAGGTTTGACTTCAAATGATATTTCGCAAATGTTGGATACAGGTAGTTATAATACATCAATTTTAAAATATGTAAGTCAAGATTCATTAAGTTCATTTTATGGCGTATTTAATACTCCTGCAGTTGGAGCGTCAGGAGCTATTATGGGCTTGTTAGTTGCTTATGGTATGTTATTTCCGAATGCAGAATTAATGTTATTATTTTTTCCTGTTCCTGTAAAAGCAAAATATTTTATTCCGGTACTAATTGGCTTAGATGTGTTTTCTGGATTAACAGGTATTTCTATTTTTAGTCCAAATAATACTGCTTATTGGGCACATATTGGTGGGGCATTAACCGGTTTGATAATGATGTTATATTGGAGGAAAACACAATTTAATAAAAACCGTTGGGACTAATGACTAAACAGGAATTAATATACAAGTACAAAACTTTAAATATTGCTGAAAAATTAATAGCAATTAATGTTGTTGTATTTATTTTATTTGGATTGGGTACATTCTTGTTTCAATCGAGTTTATTATATGATTGGTTTGTTTTATCAAAAGATGTATCAACATTTATATTTAAACCCTGGTCAATACTTTCATACTCATTTATACATCAAGGATTTTTTCATTTGTTAATGAATATGTTGATGTTGTATTATGTTTCAAGATTGTTTTTAAACTTATATAGTGCTAAAATGTTCTTAAATATTTATTTGTTAGGAGCATTAGTTGGTGGAGTGGTGTTTTTGTTATCTTATAATTTATTTCCTGCTTTCCAAAATCAAGCAAGTTTTTTAGTAGGGGCATCGGCCTCTGTAATGGCGATATTAATTTTCATTTCTGCTGCTATGCCAAATATGGAAGTTTCTATTTTTACTTTCAGAATTAAACTGTGGCATATTGGTTTGTTTTTTGTTGTTAAAGATTTAATTCAAATTCCTTTAGGGAATTCAGGAGGTCATATAGCGCATGTAGGTGGTTCTTTGTTAGGATATATTTATGCTAGTCAGTTGAATAAAGGAAATGATATTGGTAAAGGTTTCGAACGAGTTTTAAATAAAATATCTTCCTATTTTAATTCCAAAAAGAAAACAAATCTAAAAACAGTACATAAAACGAAATCACAACGAAAAGCTTCAGATAATTCTGTACTTCAAAAAATGAGAATTAAGCAAGAAAAGATAGATGCTATTTTAGATAAAATTAGTAAAAGTGGTTATGAAAGCTTGTCTAAAGAAGAAAAGTCATTTTTATTTCAATCAGGAAAAGATTAACGTCTTTTAACTTCAGGATGAAAAATTTAAATTTTATAGATAAATTAATATATCTCTTAAACGGTCTAGTTGCATTAGTTTTACTTTTCGCATATTTATTACCGTTTGTAGCACCAAAAAATTTATCAATACTCTCAGTTTTAAGTTTATCTGTTCCGGTATTAATATTATTAAATGCTTGTTTCTGCTTGTATTGGTTGCTAAAAGTTAAAAAACAATTATTATTATCACTATTTGTTTTAGTTTTAGGTTATAAAAACTTAAATACATTATATAAGTTTTCATCAGATGCTAAAAATAATGAAACTAGCCTTTCTGTAATGAGTTATAACGTAAGGCTCTTTAATATATATAATTGGATAGATGCGGAAGGGATTGAAAATAAAATAGCGCAGTTTGTTCTAAAGGAAAATGTTGATGTTATTGCATTTCAGGAATTTAACCCGCATAAAGATTTTAGTTTGCCTAATTACAAGTACAAATATCAAAGTCTTTCTGGTGAAAAAATGAAATATGGTCAAGCTATATTTTCCAAAAATAAAATTATTAATAAGGGTGAGATTAAATTTTTAAACACCAATAATAAAGCTATTTATATTGATGTTGTAAAAAACAGCGATACACTACGAATTTATAATGTACATTTTGAGTCGTTACATATTAACCCTGATATAAAGTATTTATCTCAACAAAAAACAGAATATTTAGTACAACGTATAGGGAGTAAGTTTGCAATGCAGCAAGAACAAGCGGAGTTGATTTTAAGACATCAGCAACAATGTGATTATAAAAAAATTATACTAGGAGATTTTAATAATACAGCATATTCTTATATTTATAAACAATTCAAAAACCAAGGTTATAAAGATGCCTTTGAAATTTCAGGTGAAGGTTTTGGTAAAACATTCGACTTTAAATTTTTTCCATTACGCATTGATTTTATATTAGTTGATGAGAATATTGAGCTCGTAGATTTTTCTAATTTTTCTCATAAATATTCTGATCATTACCCAATTAAGGCATCTGTATATTTCTAATTATAGTCCTTTTTTTACCAATTATTTATTGTCATATAGCAATCAATCCAATCTGTTATAATATGAAATAATAGTGCAATAGCAATAATTCTTGTTTTCTTTGGAAATAGTAATGCAACATATAAAATGATTGCGTAAAAAGAATGTAAGGGGTGAAAATTAATACTACATCTATTTGGATCAAATATTGGGTTTGCTAATAAATGATCTAAATCAATTAACATAGAAAGTAAAAATACTATATATACTTTTTTCCAATTGCTTTTAAAAAATAGATATGCAAATATTAATGGGGCTACAATATGTAAAAAATAATGAATAATTGCTTGCATTACCAAAACACTTTTTGTGATTCTAAATAATTTAAAGTATTAGGTCCTTCGTTAAAAAGTAAATCTAGGATACTTAAATTATTTAAATAGCCATATTTGTCACAAAATACTTGTGTGTAATTTTCAAATAAGGGAATGTTTTCTTTTTTTGAATTTACTAGTGTTCGTAAATCGATACAATTTTTTGTATTTACTTCCTTATCGTAGGATGTTGTAAACTCTACTTTTAAATCTAATTCTATACATTCACATACTATCTTGAAAATAGAGATGTTTAATTGGTATAATGATGTTTGTGGAGAAAAAAATATCTCCTTAAAATCATCTTCATAATATTCAAAAAATGGAGATGATTTATAAGCAGAAACTATTGATTTCCAATGTTGTTTTTGCCAATCTTCAATATTTTCAATTTGAATATCGTGATAACTTATTTTATTTGAAGCCTTATCGTGTTTTGTAGGAATGTTTAGCAATAGTTTTCCATTAGCTCCATATATAAACATTCTGTTTCTGTACGTTTGTTTCTGAAAATTATCAGCAGCTTCAAAAAGTATTGTTTGTGATTTACTTATTGCTATAAAGTGAGCAATTGAAGGGAAGTAGGTAGGATGAATTAATAAGTTCATTATTGTGTTATTGACTCTTAAATAGAATATTCATAACTAAAAGTAAACGAATTTTCATTCCTTTTAGTTATGAATATTTATTTCTAATTACTCTTCTTCGTTTGTTGCTTTCTTTTTCTTGTAAAATTTATAACCTTGCCAAATCACTAATAATATTAAGAAATAAGGTAGGTACGAAACTGGTTTTCCGCTTCCGCCAACAGTTGTAAAAATTCGTTCTTTATTAAAAACCCAATTTTTAAAGTTTTTTAAGCCTAGTTCTACCCCACTAATACTCATCCAAACGAATACAGGTTTTCCTACCACGTGGTCAAAAGGAACATATCCCCAGTATCTTGCATCTAATGAGTTTTGACGATTGTCTCCCATCATCCAATAGTAATCTTGCTTGAAAGTGTATGAGGTTGCTATTTTATCGTTAATGTATATGTCATGTCCATCAGTACTTAATTTATTTCCCTCGTATTCAGAAATTATGTCCTTATATAATGGTAGTACTTTTTTATTTAATGCAACAGTTTTTCCTGCTTCAGGAATGTAAATAGGTCCCATGTTGTCACCATTCCAAACTCCGTTTTTGTTACTTGGGAATATTGGGCGATCGTCTTTTTCTCCTTTTGGTTTTGTATTTCTTTTTACAGATACAATATTTGAATTTTCACGTAATTTCTTTTGCTCTTCATCAGACATGTTTATGGAGTATCTGTCTGTAGCTTTAAAGTCATTAGGTGGTTTGAAGTCACCTTGAAACTCTATTAGGTATTTTGTAGAGTCATTTGGAAATGGTTTAAATAGATTAGCAATTTTTCTGTATCTATTTATAGCTGTTTTTTTATCCAGTACATAAAACCTATTGTATTCCGTTGTACCAATTTCTTCTTTTAAATATTTTGCAGATAATATTTTTTTCGAAATAACGGTATAGTAAAATTGAGTTTTTGCTCTGTCTGGTAAAACTGTTTGTTTTCCGTTTATAAAAACATAACCATCTCTAATTTCTAAAGAATCTCCAGCAATACCAACACAACGTTTTACATAGTTTGTTTTTTTGTCAATTGGTTTTTCATATTTTTTATCTGCAGCAATGTACATATTAAACAATGTATCTGCAGGCCAGTTAAAAACTACTATATCGTTACGTTTTATTTTTTGAAAACCAGGAATACGTAAATATGGTATTTGTGGTTTTTTTAGATATGATGTTGTGTTTACTACAGGTAGAGTATCGTGAACCATTGGAGCAGCAACTGCAGTCATTGGTAATCGAGCGCCATAATGAAATTTACTCACTAATAAAAAATCTCCTTTTAATAAGGTTTTTTCTAATGAAGAGGTAGGGATTACAAATGGTTGCATAAAGTACGTATGTACTAAAGTAGCAGCAATAATGGCAAACAATATAGAGCTTGTCCATTCGCCAGAACTACTTTTAGGCTCTAAACTACGGTCTTTAATGTGTGTTGGTTCTTGAGTGTAATTTATGTAGGTAACATAAAAACCACATGATAGTATTGCCAATGCAGTATCTAAATAAGTGTTTTTACCAAAACTTCTACAAGTTTCAACCCATAAAACAGGAAACATAATTAAGTTTATAACAGGAATAAACAATAAAATTGTCCACCATTTTGGTCTGTTAATAATTTGCATTAAAACAATTGCATTGTATACTGGTACAAAGGCTTCCCAAGCTTGTCTTCCGGCTTTAATGTATAATTTCCAGGTGCTTAATCCGTGTATTGCTTGAATAACTAAGAAAAAGATAAACCATTGTGTAAGTGTCATATTTTTTATTTTTTATTTCAATTTATTCAAAATTGAATACTATATTTTGTTTAATTAATAGCTATTTATATTGTTTCGCTCTTAGTTTATAAATTAAGAACATCTTTCATTTTAAAGACTCCTTTTTTGTTTAGAATCCATTCCATTATACCAAAATAAAAAAAT
>CAWVSR010000004.1:0-18333 GCA_963932865.1 uncultured Kordia sp.
TAAAAAAAGCACGACGATACTCTCCGCGTTTACCTTCTCCAGTTGTAGCTCAAATGTCAAAAATTGAGTATGCTTCTTTGCAAGAAAAAATAAGAAAGTTTACAGGGTTTTATGTGCAAAAGAGATCTGTTAGAGATTATCAAACATCAATAGGTGCTAATGTTTTGGGTTACATTGCTGAAGTTTCTCAACGAGATTTAAAAAAGAACCCTTATTATCAATCTGGAGACTTGTTTGGTAAAGCAGGTGTTGAATCTTATTATGAAAAAATATTAAGAGGTAAAAAGGGCGTTGAATATGTCCAAAAAGATAAGTTCAATCGAAATATAGGTTCGTATAAAAAGGGTAAACTAGATACTTTGCCAGAGAACGGTAAAGATTTAACCGTTACTATTGATGTTGTTTTGCAACAATATGGAGAGAAATTAATGGTGAATAAAAGAGGAGGGATTATAGCAATCGAACCCTCGTCAGGAGAAATTTTATCTCTAGTAACAGCTCCAAGTTATGATCCATCTTTATTAGTGGGTAGAAAAAGATCAAAAAATTATACTCAACTGTATTATGATAGTATAGCAAAACCTTTATATGATAGAAGTTTACAAGGTGCATATCCTCCAGGTTCTCCATTTAAATTATTAAATGCTTTGATTGGTTTGGAAGAAGGTGTTATAGATAAAAAAACTAGAATTACATGTAATCATGGTTTAAATTATGGAGCAAGAAAACCCTTTGGGTGTCACTGCCCTTATGGTACAAGAAACGATTTAAATAGAGCTATTTTTGAATCTTGTAACGCGTATTTTGGGAAAACATATTTAAATATTTTAAATAAATATCCAAATTCTACTATAGGTGTTCAAAAGTGGAGTGAACATGCTAAAAGTTTTGGTTTAGGAAACTTTTTAAATAATGATTTGTCAGTTGGTACAAAAGGCCGTATTCCAGACAGTATTTATTATAATAGAGAATTTGGTAAAAACGGATTAAGAAGTACTTATATTATATCAAACTCCATAGGTCAGGGTCAAGTTGAAACTACACCTATTCAATTAGCTAATATGACGGCAGCCATTGCTAATAGAGGTTTTTATTATACACCACATATTGTTAAAAATATTAAAGCAGACTCTTTACCAAAGAAATTTACAACAAAACGTATTACGACGATAAGTCCTAAATACTTTGATCCCGTTATAGAGGGTATGCTAGATGTTTATGAAAGTGGTACAGCAAGAGGGGCAAAGATTGAAGGAATTGATATATGTGGAAAAACAGGGACATCAGAAGTATATGGAAAGATTGATGGTGTTAGAACTCAATTAGATGATCATTCTATATTTGTAGCTTTTGCTCCAAAAGATAACCCTAAAATAGCCATTGCAGTTTTTGTAGAACATGGTTTTTGGGGAGGTAGATGGGCGGCTCCTATTGCGAGTTTGATGATTGAAAAATACTTAAAAGGAACTATTTCTAGAAAAGATTTAGAAGTAAAAATGTTAAATGGTAGTTTGCAACATGTCTATGACAGTTATATAAGTGGTGAACCATTTGAAATAAATAGAAAAAGACCAATTAAATAATGCGAAATAAAGGAAATATATTGATTCGTATAGATTGGATTATGGTTGTAATCTATTTTTTATTAGTTTTTATTGGTTGGTTAAATATTTATTCAGCCTCCTATGTTGAGGATACTCCTTTGGGTATGATGTCTCAACCTCATGGAAGACAACAAATTTTTATTGGTCTTAGTATATTTTTAATTATTCTTTTACTGTCAATTGAGGCTAAGTTTTATGAACGATTTTCAAGTATTATTTATTTAATTTCATTATTATCATTAATTGGATTATTTATTTTTGGAAAAGAAATTTCTGGTGCCAGATCATGGTATTCCTTTGGGTCTTTTAGTATTCAGCCCAGTGAATTTGCGAAGTTTGCTACAGCATTAGCATTAGCAAAGTTTATGAGTGATACTCAAACCAATATCAAATCATTAAACCACTTGTTTAAGATTTTTGTAATCATATTTTTACCTGCATTAATAATTATACCACAACCAGACCCAGGAAGTGCCATGATATATGCTGCTTTTTTCTTTGTTTTGTATAGAGAGGGATTGTCGCCAATATACTTATTATTAGGCTTTTCAGGAGCAGCATTATTTGTTTTTACATTAATTTTAAATCCTTTGATTATTTCTGTTATTTGTGCGCTGTTAGCTTTGTTTATTTATTACAAGAATAGAAAAACCAAACAAAATAAGTTTCTTTATATAGCTTCAGTTGCTATGTGTATTGGGTTATCATATTCTGTGAATTACATTTTTGAAAATGTTTTTGAACAACGTCATCGAGATCGTTTTAATATTGTTTTGGGAAAAGAAGTTGATACAAAGGGAATAGGATATAATACGGCTCAATCTGAAATTGCCATAGGTAATGGTGGTTGGACTGGTAAAGGTTGGTTAGAGGGTACACAAACTAAAGGAGGTTTTGTTCCTGAGCAACATACAGATTATATTTTTAGTACTGTTGGAGAAGAATGGGGTTTTTTAGGGAGTAGTTTTGTAGTGTTACTTTTTGTAGCATTAATTTTAAGAGTTTTATATCGTGCAGATTTACAGAAATCTACCTTTAGTAGGGTGTATGGCTATAGTGTTGCGGCTATACTATTTTTTCATTTCTTAATAAATATAGCAATGGTAATGGGGGTATTTCCTACGGTAGGAATACCGTTACCGTTTTTTAGCTATGGAGGTTCAGGACTTTGGGGTTTCACTATTTTATTGTTTATATTTATAAAACTTGATGCCAATAGAATAAACGAGTGGTAGTAATGGTTTTAAAAGCTCCAATTTTTATAACTTCTATTTCGTTCTAATTTATCTTCTTTTTTATTCTCTATTTTAGGAAAGAAATCAATACCTGTCAGTTCTTCTATTTGATCTATAGAAACAACAAACTTATATAATGGTTTATTAGTTTCTTTATGAGGTATTAAAAAAGCAATTGTTTTTGTTTTTCCTTTTTCATTATTAAGTATATTTTATAAAAATAATCAGGAACAGTTACATTTTCGTTTCCGATATTTTTAGAGTGAGGGTCTAAAATACCACCTGTAATTACGTAAATACCATTGTATTTATTAGTCCAATATCTTGTTTTTTGTTCTAGCCTATTCCATATACCAGCATTAAAATCATGTTTTTGTGGGGAAATATTAGAGGTTAGAAATGTTTCATCATGAGCTTTTAATGAAAATTTTCTGTCTGCTGCTGGACATAAGTGACCTTTATCATATCCGGAATTTTTATAGTTTTTCCAATCAGCAGATTTAGTTTTGATACTTTTATCTTGAATGAAATAAGGTCTTTTGTATTTTTTTTTGGACAGCTGATTTTTTTTTAATTCATAGGCTACCCATTCTGCCTGTTCGTGTTTTTCATGATATGATAATGAATAGTAATCATGATGTACTATGTATCCAGTTGTTGAACTGGGTAAATAATTAATATTAGACTCGGAGTTTGGATTCTTTTTATTGTTATAATCTTCAAATGATTTTTTATGATCTATGTATTCATTTAATATATAAAAGACAATTATAGTAATAGTACTAAGTAATGTATATTTTTGTTTGCGAGTCATAAATTAATTTTTAACATCTAGTGCATCCCTAAGGGCGTTACCAATTAACATAAACGCCATAACTAAACTCATAATAGCAACTCCTGGTATAACAGCTAGGTAAGGTTTTCCTAAAATGATATAAGAATAATGATCTTTAATCATAGCCCCCCAACTTGGTGTGGGTGGTTGTGCTCCAATACCTAAAAAACTCAGTCCACTTTCAATTAATATTGCTCCAGCAAAATTTGCAGCTGAAATAACTATTATTGGAGCTAAAATATTGGGTAATATGTGTTTAAATATAATTCTTAAATCATTAAATCCTAATGCTTTAGCAGCTGTAATATATTGCATTTTTTTAACTCCTAAAACTTGACCTCTTACAACTCTTGCGACTTCTACCCACATGGTAAGTCCGACTGCAATAAATACTTGCCAAAACCCTTTTCCTAAGGCTAGTGTAATTGCAATAACTAATAAAAGTGTAGGGATAGACCATGAAATATTAATAACCCACATTATTATTGCGTCAATCTTGCCGACATAATATCCTGCTAAAGCTCCCATTATTATTCCAATTACTAATGAAATGAACACAGCAATAAATCCAATAAAAAATGAAATTCTTGTTCCTATTAATACTCTGCTTAATAAGTCTCGTCCATATTTATCTGTTCCTAAGTAAAAGGTTTTAGGGTTTATATGCTTTTCAGTTATTTCGTTCCAATTATAATCTTTATTAAATTTCTTTTTACTAATTTTTTTTTCGGGAAGTTTTTCATTTGTCTCAGAATATGGAGTAATATATAGCTCATTTTTATAAACTCTATAGTTTGAAATTGGAATTTCACTACTTCGTATTTTGTTACCGAAAAATAATTTATCTAAAAAAGATTGTTTTTTACCTTCTGATGGAATAGTTAATATTTTTACATTAAATCCTGGGGATTTAGAGTGTATGGATAAATGCATTTGATTTGCATTTTGTGAATTATCAGGAGCAAATTGATAAGCGAAAACAGCAATTATTCCACAAACGATAATGTACCCTAAACTTAAAACGCCCCAAAAATTTCTTTTAAATTTTTGGAGCGCTAAACTACTTAGTGAACTTGATTTTTCTGACATTTATGAACTAATCTTTTTTAACTAATCTTAGTTTTTTATTTATATTGTTTGTTTGTAAATCTTCTAAAACATTTACAGCTTCTTCAATATATACATCTTTAGATAAATATTTGTGCCAATCTTTTCTTTTCACGCCTAGTACAGAATCTTTTTCAATTAATTTTGTTTCATATGGTAGTGATGTAAAAGATAAATTGGTTTTGTATTTGCCTATAGCGTCAAATTGTTTTCCTATTTCCTTGATGGTTTCTTTTTCAGCTACATAATCACTGTAGCTTAATGAGATTGCTTTTTCATCCGATTGTTTTTTGATCCATTTAGCTTGTTTTTCAATCAATTGTAATTGCTCATTACCATTCATTCTGGCTTTACTGTTAGTTATTGTTTCCTCGTAATTTATAAAACCATCCCATGCAGTATAATTAGCAGCATCTATTTTATCCCAAGGAAGTGGATTATCCATATCTTTTTCTCCAATATCAATAAAACTATATCTGTCTACCACAACCACATCACTCTTTACGCCTTCTAATTGGGTTGATCCTCCATTAATTCTATAGAATTTTTGAGTAGTTAACTTCAATGCACCTACATCTCCAAAAGTACTATTTCTCATAAACCTGTTTAAGTCCATTACATTTTGTACAGTTCCTTTACCAAAAGTTTGAGAGCTTCCTATAATTATAGCACGTTTATAATCTTGTAATGCTGCAGCTAAAATTTCAGATGCTGATGCTGATAATTCGTTAACCAAAATAACTAATGGGCCATCCCAGGTAATGCTTGAGTCATTATCGGTTAAAACATCTTTTTTCTTTCCAGATGATTTCACTTGTACAATTGGTCCGTCTTTGATAAAAAGACCTGTCATGTCAACAACAGTTTGTAGAGATCCTCCACCATTATTTCTTAAATCTAAAATCAAACCTTCCATTCCGGATTTTTTTAAACGGATAATTTCTTTTTTAACATCAGAAGCAGCATTTCTACTTTCTGTATAATCTTTAAAATCAACATAAAATCTTGGAAGGTTTATAATTCCAAAAGTTCTATCATCATTTTTAATTAAGGAACTTTTTGCATATGTTTCTTCTAGTTCTACGATATCTCTTTCAATTTGGATAACTTTAATTGTTCCGTCTACTTTTCTAATGGTAAGTTTTACAATCGTTCCCTTTGGCCCTTTTATAAGTTTTATAGCATTATCTAACCTCATACCAACGATACTAGTTGGTTTTAAATCTTTTTCCTGTGCAACTTTCAATATAATATCTCCAGCCTCTAATTCTTTTCCTTTCCAAGCTGGTCCACCTGATATAAGTGACATTATTTTCACTTCATTATTTTTTTTCTGTAAACGAGCTCCAATACCTTCAAGTTTACCAGACATATCTTGGTCGAAACGCTCTTTATCAATGGGAGCATAATATGCCGTATGTGGGTCAAATACTTCAACAATAGCATTTAGGTAATTTGTAAACCAATCTTTACGCTCTAGGTCTTTCATGATGTTATAATACTCTTCTAAAAACTCTTTTGTTTTTGCTCTAGCTTCCTTTTCGGCATCTTTTTTATTAATGATCTTTTTAGTTTTCTTTTCAATAGGGATAGTACTATCTTTTTCAGATGTAATTTCTGTTAACTCGTAATCATAATTATCAATAGTAGAATACTTTAATTGTTTTCTCCATCGATTCTTCATTTCCTTTTTGGAATTTACATAAGTAACTGTTTCATAATTGGTGTTTAATATTTCTTTTTTTGAATAATTAAAAGGTTTGTCAATGATTTCGAAAGATAATTTTTTTCCTTCCTCCATTCTTTTGATAAATCTTTCGTAGACTAAATTAAAAAAAGTCAAATCTTTATTATTTATTTGGTCGTCAATGTCCATTCGATATCTTTTAAATTCATTGATATCTGAATCATAAAAATATCTTTTAAGAGGATCTAGTGAATTTATAAAATCATCAAAAACTTTTTCAGAAAATTGATCATCTATTTCAGTAGGACTATAATGCCATTGCCCCAGAACATAGCTAATTAATTCAATAAGTAGCTTATCCTTGTCAGGGTCGTCAAATGTTTTAGTTGTGAAGCTACAGGAGGTAATAGCAATAAGGAATATCACTGTAGCAATTTTAAAATTCTTTATCATATATTGGGTAATTAGTTTTCTTAGAATCTAAGTTACTGAAAATTTTAAGTCCAAGTAATTAAACTTTTCATAAATTTTTCAAATAAAGATCTTATATGCTAATTAGCAGCTAATTTTGTACATTAGCAGCTTATAAAAATATAAAAAAATGCCTGAAAAACCACTTATTTTAGTCACAAATGATGACGGAATTACTGCTCCTGGAATTAGAGCTTTGATAGAAGTTATGAATGAGTTTGGAGAGGTTTGTGTTGTAGCACCTGATAGTCCTCAAAGTGGAATGGGACATGCAATTACTTTGAACTCTACCTTGCATATTGAAAATGTATCAAGAAAAGAAAATATTCAATCCGAATATAGTTGTTCTGGTACTCCAGCTGATTGTGTTAAGTTGGCTGTAAACGAAATATTAGATAGAAAACCAGATTTATGTGTTTCAGGAATTAATCACGGTTCTAATTCTGCTATTAATGTATTGTATTCAGGGACTATGAGCGCTGCTATAGAAGCAGGAATAGAAGGTATCCCTTCAATTGGGTTTTCATCCATCGATCATAGTTGGAATGCTGATTTTGAATCATTAAAAAGGCATATAAGAGTAATAACAGGAAATGTTTTAAAACATAGTTTGCCGGAAGGTATTGTTTTAAACGTAAATTTCCCTAAAGCACCTATAAAAGGTATAAAAGTTTGTAGACAAGCAAAAGCTAATTGGATTGAAGAGTTTGATAAACGAACAAGTCCCCAAGGAAAAGAATATTACTGGCTTACAGGTGAATTTGTTAATTTAGACAATGGCTCTGATACAGATCTACATGCATTAGAAGAAAATTATGCAACTGTTGTTCCTGTCCAATTTGATTTAACGGCTCATCATTTTATGAAAAATTTAAATACGTGGGATTTTGAAAATTAAACAAGAAGTTTTAAAAGGTTTTATCATTGGTGTTTTTTCATCAATTATTGGAGTTTTTATTTGTACAGTAATTCTTTCAAATGTAAAGAGTAAGTCTATTATTGAAACTTTTAATTTGTTCAAAGCAGAGGGGCATTTATGGATGTTATTATCTCTTGGTGCAATTTTAAATTTATTGGTTTTCTTTTTGTTTTTAAAAAAAGATTTAGATTATAGAGCAAGGGGAGTACTTTTAGCAACTATGTTGGTTGCTTTTGTATCTTATGGATTTTACTTTTTATAAAATTTAATTAATAGTTTAGAAAATAGTTATAGTCATGAAGTATTATATTATAGCAGGAGAAGCATCAGGCGATTTACATGCCTCAAATTTAATGAAAGCTATACTTCAAAATGATACTTCCGCGGAATTTCGGTTTTGGGGAGGTGACTTGATGGAAGATGTAGGTGGTACTTTGGTGAAGCATTATAGGGAGTTGGCCTTTATGGGTTTTTTAGAGGTGATTATGAATCTAAGAACTATAGCTAAAAATATTTCTTACTGTAAAAAAGATATTGAGGAATATTATCCGGATAAAATTATTTTTGTCGATTACCCTGGATTCAATTTCAGGATAATGAAATGGGCGAAAGATTTAGATTTCAAGACTCATTATTATATTTCCCCTCAAATTTGGGCTTGGAAAGAGAATAGAATAAAAGCAATTAAAAGGGATGTTGATCATATGTATGTGATCCTACCTTTTGAAAAGGAATTTTATGAAGTAAAACATAATTTTCCTGTTAATTTTGTTGGTCATCCTTTGTTAGATGCCATTGCAGATAAAGACTTAGTTGATGAATCTCAGTTTAGAAAAGAGAATGGTTTAAATACAAAGCCAATTATAGCTTTATTGCCAGGTAGTCGAAAACAAGAGATTAAAAAGATGTTGAAAATAATGCTTTCTGTTGTAGATAATTTTCAAGATTATCAATTTGTTATTGCTGGAGCTCCAAGTCAAGATTTTTTATTCTATAAACAGTTTATTAATAAAGAAAATATTAGTTTTATTTCTAATAAAACATATGACTTATTAAGTATTTCAACTGCGGCTTTAGTAACATCTGGTACAGCAACTTTAGAAACAGCATTGTTTAAAGTACCACAAGTTGTTTGTTATAAAGGGAGTAATATCTCTTATCAAATTGCCAAACGAATTGTTAATTTAAACTATATATCTTTAGTAAACTTAATTATGGATAAAGAGGTTGTTAAAGAGTTAATTCAAGGGGAGTTTAATACAAATAACTTAGCTGTTGAATTGACTAATATTTTAGATTTTTCACGTAGAGAAAAAATGTTTAATGCATACTATGATTTAGAACAAAAGCTTGGCGGTGCAGGTGCTAGTAAAAACACAGCAAATTTAATTGTAGCTAACTAAACTTTAAGACTATGAACAAGTATATAGTATGTTTAGGTATGTTAATTTTTTTTAATTCTTGTAAATCTAGCAAACGAATAACAAGTGATAAACCTAGCAGTTCAAAACCTGCTACTTATATTAGTACTAAAAAGATTCCTAAAATTAATTTAGATTCTAAACCTTCAAAATCATTTAGTAGTAATGAGAGTGACTTATTAAATGACAATATCAATTCTATTATTCAAAAAGCATTAAGTTATAAAGGTACGAAGTATAAATACGGAGGAACTTCTAAAAGTGGTATGGATTGTTCAGGCTTAATGTTAATGTCTTTTAAGTCGGGTAATATAAACTTGCCACGAACATCTATTGCTCAGTCTAAAGAAGGTGTTAAGGTATCTAAATCTAATGCAAAAAAAGGAGATTTACTCTTTTTTAAGACTAGTGGTGGCCAAAAAATTAATCATGTTGGATTAGTGGTTAGTGTCGATAATAGAGATGTTAAGTTTGTACATTCTTCTTCATCAAGAGGTGTAATGATATCCTCACTTCGTGAAGGATATTGGTCTAATGTTTTTTCTGAAATCCGTAGGGTAAATAATATAGAGAGTGTTTTAATGCCAAATCAAGCTAATAAGCCTTCGCGAAGTTACATTGTTAAAAGTGGCGACACATTGTATGCAATTGCAAGGAGGTATAGTGGTGTTTCTGTCAAAAATTTAATGAGTCATAATAAACTTAAATCATCAGTTCTTACTCCTGGGATGAGATTAGTTATTCCAGCTAAATAAAAAAGTAATCATATTTAGTTAGAGTAAAATTACACTAAATTGGCTATTTTGTAACATCTGTTAATAATGTATATTTGTATTGTTCACTTCTTATAGTGAAAAAGTAATTTTTTTGGGGTAAAAAACTCTGCTAGTTTAGCAGAGTTTTTTAATTTGTTGTATTTGTTAATGTTGTGTATTAAAAAAGTCTCTTATTTAAGAGACTTTTTTAATATAATGTATTGTAAGCGTGTGCTTTAGTAAAAAGAACCTCTATTGTCTTCAATAATAGCTTTTTCCTTTAGTGCTTCCATTACTTTAGTTCCAACAGCATTAATATTATTAGCTGGGTCTTTAGCAAATGATTTGTATGAATCCATTTTAGGAGCTTCAGTAAGTTTTACTAACTCAATTTTATAAACACCATTTTCTCCATTAATTAACCCTGATATTTCTTCTTTTTCAAGAGCAAAAGCAGTTCCTACAACCTTAGGCTCTCTTCCTGCTCCCGGAAGTGTTGGGTTACTCATGCTTAAAGCATTTGCAGATTTAACAGTTGTTTTTTGATTAGTAGCGATATCAGAGAGTGTAGAAGCTGTTATCTTATCTCTAAGTAATTTAGCTTTTTCTTTGTTTCTTAGTATCGGTAATACTTTGTATGAAGCATCATCAGCAGACATTAATCCTTTTTCTTTTTTGTCTGTTAGTTGAATTACTGCATAACTACCATTTATGTCAAATCTTTTAATGTCACCTATTTTTGTGTCATTTTTAAACATCCATTGAACAATATTTCTTTGAGTTCCTTTTAGTCCTGGTAAGTTTTCTGATAATTCTGTAATCTTATTAACCGGACGTAATACATAGTTTTTACTAGTAGCTTTTTCCTCAAATTTTCCAGAATTAGCTTCTACTTCAAATTGACTAGCTTCTGCGTAAAGTTCATCAATTGTTTTTTGAGAAGCTTCTACATTTTTTGCTATAGTTGCTAATTGATATTTTTTCTCCTCTTTAGTATCTACAACCTTAATAATATGAAATCCAAAATCAGTTTCAACTAACCCGATAGTTTCTTTTTTATTAGAAAACACAAAATCATTAAATGCTGCTACCATTTGTCCTTCATAAAACCAACCTAAGTCTCCTCCTTTAGAGGCAGATGGTCCGTCTGAATTTTCTGTAGCAAATGTTGCAAAATCAGTATTATTTGCTTTAGCTTTAACAAGTAAGTTATTTGCCAATTCCTTTGCTTCTTCTTTTGTTCTTGTTACATCTGGGTTTGCTCTTTGAGCTCCTTTATATGCAATAAGTGCATGACTTGCTTTAACAGAAGGAGCAATTTTAGTTCCTGTAAGTTTAGCTATTTTTGTGTATTGCCCAAATGTGTATGGTCCAAATGTTTCTCCAATAGACATTGAGTCTACTACTTTTTGAATATTTGTATCTAGTGCTGTTTTTAGTTTATAAATATTATCGTATTTAACAGCTGAATTTTCATCAACAAAAGCTTCAATATTTGAAACGCTTTTTAGTTCAGAAAGTAAAGTATTGATTTCTTTCTTAGCTAAATCCTCATCTTCTTTAGATGGTTTTTCTTCAAAGTAAACGTATCTTAATGCAACATTCGCTTCTTCTTCAAATTCACTTTTGTGTTCGTTGATATATGTTTTTATTTTGTCTTTAGAAATTGTTATTGTCGAATCTGGTATGCTTGAAAATGGTAATTGTACAAATTTAATATCAACTAAATCATTTTGCATTTTGTAAGCTAATTCACCTTCTTTTTCAGTAGGTAGTGCTCCTGCTTTAATTAAAGCATAATATAGTTGTTGTTTTCCGCTAAAAGCAATGCTTTCTTCTTGGTTTTCCCATGCTTTAGCATTAGCCTCAACTTGACTTTCGATAAATTCTTTTAATTTACCTTCGTCAAAATCTCCATCTTCATTTTTAAATTGAGCTAAACTACTGTAATTTGTTTTGAAAAGATCCCACATTTGATCTTTCTCAACAGTAATCCCTAATTTATCTAATTCACTTTGAACTAAAATCCTTGTTACTTCTTGGTTGTAAACATTATTCGCTACCTGCATGCTTGTTTGTTGTCCGCCTCTTTGGCCTGCTTCAACTTTTCTAGCAAATGCTTCTGTTTGAATTACTTCATCGTTAATTTTTGCAACAAATTCTTTTGATCCGCCATTAGCGAAAAAATCAATTAATTTAGTTGGGTCAATTAGAAATGCAAATAAACCTAATGCTATAATAAAAATAAGAAAAATTGATTGTTCACGTATCTTGCTTAAGATTGCCATCTTTATATTGTATTTAAAAAAATTAAGTAAGCGAAAATAACCTTTTATTGTATAAAATAAAAGTAGTTTTAGTGAATAATTGTATAAAATAATTTGTGAAAGTTTTCAGTTGTTTTTTTTAACTGAAATCAAATATTATATTTTATTTATAAGCTACAATATTTCTAATTTTACAAGATCTATTTTTGTGTTTGTAGCCTCAAGAATTGTGAATTTATAATTATTTATTTTTAAAGTTTCTTCTCTATTAGGTATTTCTTCTGTGTTGTAGACAATCAGTCCTCCTAATGTTTCATATTGTTCTGCTTCTGGTAGATTTAATTTAAACTTTTCATTAATATAATGAACATTATGTCTTCCTGATAATAGATATTCGCTATCGGATTTTTTTTCTTCTCTTAAAATAATATTGTCGTATTCATCTTCAATTTCTCCAAAAAGTTCTTCAATAATATCCTCAACGGTCATCATACCGGAAGTTCCACCATATTCATCTATTACAACTGCAATACTTTTTCTTTTTTTAATTAATACATCAAGTGTTTTATTTATCATAATTGTTTCTGGAACAAATTCAACAGGATGAATTATAGATCTTATCGTTTTAGGTTTTTTAAATAAATCAAACGAATGTATGTAGCCTATGATGTTATCAATATTGTTTTTATATACAAGTATTTTTGTAAACCCTGTTTCTGTAAATATTTTAGTTAATGTTTTGGTGTTTTCATATAGTTCAACAGCTATTATTTCTGTTCTTGGAACCATAACTTCTCTAGCTTTTACTTCTGCGAATTCTAATGCATTTTTAAATATTAATATTTCAGAATCAACATCATCTTCTTTGCCGATACTTTCCATTTCTTCCGATATGTAGTTACCTAGCTCTATTTTAGAAAATGTTAATTGTAGATTGTCTCCTTGTGTTTTAAATAACTTTTTTAATATAAAATCAGAAATATGCATAATAAACCAAGAAACGGCATAAAATAAATAGTAGAAAAAACATGCAGGAATTGCGAAAAACTTTAGTAAGCTATTACCGTATATTTGAAAAAAAACTTTAGGTAAAAATTCTGCTGTTATTAAAATAATTATAGTAGATATCAAAGTTTGTATTAATAGTTCAAAATTTACAAAAAAGTAGTTTATCTGATCGTTTTGAAATGGTAATATATTTTGTATCCATTGTATAATAACATCACCCATAAATAATCCATAGATTACTAGTGCAATATTATTTCCAACCAACATTGTTGCAATAAATTTTGAAGGGTTTTTTGTTATAATGGATATTATCTTTGCTATTAGTCCGCTTTTTTTCTTCTCTAATTCAAGATGTATTTTATTAGATGATACATAGGCCATTTCCATTCCTGAGAAGAATGCAGATAGCGTAAGCATAATAAGGATGATAGTTATTTGAAATATCATTTTGTAAATGTAATAAAACTTTATGTTGTATTACATTTAAATTTCGTCCTGTATATATAAATAAAAAAATCCTTTAGAACTCTAAAGGATTTTTTATTTATGTTAAAATATTTGTTATTAACGTTGTTTTTTCAAAGTTTTTTTAACTTCTATTTGTTGGTAACATTCAAATACGTCGCCTTCTTTCAAATCATTGTAATTTTTAATTTGCATACCACAATCGTAACCTTTCGCTACTTCTTTCGCGTCATCTTTAAATCGTTTAAGAGCGGCTAATGCTCCGTCAAATATAACTACAGAGTCACGTATAATCCTAATCTTTCCGTTTCTAAGAATTTTACCAGATACAACCATACAACCTGCAATTGTTCCGACTTTAGATATTTTAAATAATTCACGGACTTCTGCAGTACCAGTGATTTCTTCTTTAATGTCAGGAGATAACATTCCTTCCATTGCATCTCTTAAGTCATTTATTGCATCATAAATAATAGAGTATGTTCTGATATCAATTTCCTCAAGATCTGCTACTTGTCTTGCTTTACCAGCAGGACGAACATTAAATCCAATTATAATTGCTTCAGAAGCTGATGCTAATAATACATCTGATTCTGTAATTGCACCAACACCTTTATGTATAATATTTACTTGAATCTCTTCAGTTGATAATTTTTGGAAAGAATCTGTCAATGCTTCAACAGAACCGTCAACATCTCCTTTAAGAATTATGTTTAACTCTTTAAAGTCTCCAAGTGCAATACGACGTCCAATTTCATCTAGTGTAATATGACGTTGTGTTCTTACAGATTGTTCTCTATGTAATTGTGTACGTTTTGTTGCGATAGATTTTGCTTCTCTTTCATCTTCAAAAACATTAAACTTATCACCTGCTTGAGGAGCACCATCTAGACCAAGTATTGATACTGGTGTAGAAGGTCCAGCGATTTTAACATCGTCACCTCTTTCATTTTGCATTGCCTTTACTTTACCAGTATGTTTACCGGCTAATAAATAATCACCTATTTTTAAAGAACCTGCTTGTACTAGTATTGTAGATACGTACCCACGTCCTTTATCTAAGAAAGCTTCTACTACTGTACCTGTTGCAATTTTATTTGGATTTGCTTTTAAATCTAATATTTCAGCTTCAAGCAATACTTTTTCTAACAATTCATTTACTCCTAATCCTGTCTTGGCAGATATGTCATGCGACTGAATTTTACCTCCCCAATCTTCTACTAGTAAATTCATGGCTGCTAAGCGTTCTTTTACTTTCTCAGGATTAGCTGCAGGTAAATCTACTTTGTTAATTGCAAATATTATTGGAACTCCAGCTGCTTGAGCATGAGAAATAGCTTCTTTTGTCTGTGGCATGATATCGTCATCTGCTGCAATTACAATAATAGCAATATCAGTTACTTGAGCTCCACGCGCACGCATTGCGGTAAAGGCCTCGTGACCCGGTGTATCTAAGAAAGCGATTTTTTGTCCTCCTTCTAGCTCAACTCCATATGCACCAATATGTTGCGTTATTCCACCAGATTCTCCAGCAATTACATTTTCTTTACGAATGTAATCAAGTAGAGATGTTTTACCATGATCAACATGTCCCATAACAGTAACAATAGGAGCTCTATTGATTAAGTCTTCGGGTTTGTCTTCTATTTCTATAATTGCCTCTTCTAAATCTGCAGATACAAATTCAACTTCATATCCAAATTCATCAGCAACTATTGTTAATGTTTCTGCATCTAAACGTTGGTTCATGGTTACCATTATACCAAGTGACATACATGCTCCAATAATTTTTGTGTTTGGCACATCCATCATTGTTGCGAGTTCATTAACAGTAACAAATTCAGTTACTTTTATTTTATTGTCCGCATCTTGAGCTTCAATTTCGTCTTGTCTTTTCTGACGGTGTAAATCTCTTTTGTCTCTTCTGTTTTTAACACCTTTTGATTTACTAGACCTACCTTGTAGCTTTTCTAATGTTTCTCTTACTTGTTTTTGAACATCTGCTTCAGTTGGCTCTTCTTTAACAACCTGAGCTCTTCTTCCTTTTCCGCCTTTATTTGCTCCTGGACCACGATTATTTCCGCCTCTTGCAGGGCCTCTATTTGAACTTCCTGGTTTAGGACTTGTAGTATTACCTGGTTTGGTAATACGTTTTCTTTTAGGTTTTTTATCGTTTGCAGCACCTTTTTTGTGGTCTACTTTTTTCTTGGGCTTGTTAAATTGAGATAAATCAATTTTTTGTCCAGTCATTTTTGGCCCAGACAATTTTTTATATTGTGTTGTTACTTTTTCATCAACAGGCTCTGTTGGTGTAACTTCTTCAGCTTTTATTTCAGATGTTTTTTCAGTTACCTTTTTTACTTCAGGAGTTTCTGTCTTTTTTGAAGGAACTTTTTGTTGAGGCTTCTCAGTTTCCTTTTTTTGGTTTTCTTTTTTCTTTCTCGGAGTTTGTTTAGTTTTTTCTAAATCAATCGTCTTAAGAACTTTTGGTTTTTGAACTTGTGTTTTACGAGTTTCTATAACCTTAGGAGCCTCTGCTTGAGTTTCTTGTTTTTTCTCAATTTTAACTTCTTTCTTTGATTCAGGTACAGATTCTTGAGGTTTCTCTGGCTGAGTTTTACCTGCGTCTAAATCAATTGAACCTACAGTTTTAGGTCCAGAAATCGTTGCTTTAGCTTTGATTATTTCCTGCCTTTTAAGTTCCTCTGCTTTTTTGCGTTCGTCCTCTTGTTCTCGTTCTGCACGAAGAGCTTCTTTTTCTTTACGCTTTTCTTCGCCAACTTCTTTAGAGGCTACTTTTTTGTTAGCATCTGTTTGAAATTGATCAGATAATACCTTATAGATATCACTAGAAATTTTCGTGGTAGGACGAGCTTCTATTTCTATTCCTTTTGAATTTAAAAATTCAACAGCTCTGTCTAGAGAAATATTCATTTCTCTTAACACCTTATTAAGCCTCATTACTTTATTGTCAGCCATATAACTTTTTTTACCTCAACTTTATTTCTTAAAGACTCTAATTTAATTAGTCTTCAAATTCTTCTTTTAATATTCTAACAACATCAAGAACTGTTTCTTCTTCAAGATCTGTTCTTTTAACGATGTCTTCTACATCTTTATCTAAGATGCTTCTAGCGGTATCTAATCCTACTTTTGAGAATTCATTAATTACCCATGCTTCAATTTCATCAGAGAATTCAGATAATTCAACATCTTCTTCAACTCCTTCTCTAAATACGTCAATTTCATAGCCAGTTAATTTACCTGCTAATCTAATGTTTTGACCACCTCTACCAATAGCTTTGGAAACCTCTTCAGGTCTTAGCATTACTTCAGCTCTTTTAGTTTCTTCATTTATTTTAACAGAGGAAACTTTTGCAGGGCTTAGCGCTCTTGTAATTAGCAATTGTGGGTTTTCAGTGTAATTTATTACATCAATATTTTCGTTTCCTAATTCACGAACAATACCATGTATTCTTGCTCCTTTCATTCCTACACATGCTCCAACAGGATCAATTCTTTCATCATATGAATCTACAGCTACTTTAGCTTTTTCTCCAGGAATACGAACAACTTTTTTAACGTTAATTAATCCGTCAAAAACCTCTGGTATCTCTTGTTCAAACAATTTCTCTAAAAATTCTGGAGAAGTTCTTGATAAGATAATGATAGGTTTATTACCCTTAAGTTCTACACTTTCAATAATCCCTCGTACGTTTTCTCCTTTTCTAAAAAAGTCAGATGGTACTTGGTTTTCTTTTGGAAGTATAATTTCGTTTTCTTCATCATCTAACAAAATTATTGCTTTATGACGAATATGATGTACTTCTGCAGTATAAATATTTCCAACTAAATCTTTAAAATGCTTGTAGATGTTAGTATTGTCATGCTCATGTATTTTAGAAATAAGATTTTGTCTTAACGCTAAAATAGAACGTCTACCTAAATCTATCAGTTTTACTTCTTCTGATACATCTTCGCCTACTTCAAAATCTGGTTCTATTTGTCTTGCTTCTGTAAGTGATATTTCTTGATTAGGTTCCTCAACCTCACCATTAGCTACAACAATACGATTTCTCCATATTTCTAAATCCCCTTTGTCAGGGTTAATTATAATATCAAAGTTATCATCATCTCCGAACTTCTTTTTTAAAGCATTTCTAAATACATCTTCTAGGATAGCCATTAAGGTTACCCTGTCAATCATTTTATCATCTTTGAATTCAGAAAAAGATTCTATTAATGCAATGTTTTCCATGACACTTCTCTTATTAAAATTTTATTACAACTTTTGCTTCAACAATATCGCTGTAAGCTATTTCTTTAGTTTTTTGAACGGTAACTTTTCCTTTTCCAATAGGTTTAGGTTCTCTAGTTTTCCATTCCAATATAATGCTCTCTTGGTTAGCTTTTGTTAATGTACCTTCAATTTTTTCACCTGATTGAAGCTCAATAGCTAAGTTTCGAGTAATGTTTTTTATGTACTGTCTAGTAGTTTTTAGAGGGCTTGTAGCTCCGCAGGAAGCAACATCTATAGAGAAATCATGTTCCTCGTCATT
>CAWVSR010000005.1:0-17433 GCA_963932865.1 uncultured Kordia sp.
GCTATACCACAATGAAATTGTAAGTATTGAAGATGAAAAGTCAGGTGCTCCAGTTACTAGAGGGATGGATGCTATTAGAGCTAAAACTGCTGTTTGGGATGAATCTGTTATAGAAATTCATAAAGCATTTGTTTCGGATCCAATTGTAACAGGAAGTCATTTTGCAGTTACCATGGAAAATGATATCACGTTTAATGATAAAGGAAGAATTAAAATTAATGAAATTTGTGTGTATGAAGTACAGAATGGAAAAATTGTTCGTGAGCAGTTTTTTTATAACTTATAAACTTTAATATGGTGTTGCATAGAAAAATGCAACACCATATTTTTATTCTATAATTAAAGGTGTTTTTATATCACTGCTTTGAGTTGTGATTTTAAGTTGATAATTCCCTTTTATTAAGTAAAATTTACTGTTTTTCTTTTTTGTAATTATTAACCCTTCGGTTAAGTTTTCTAAAAGATCTTTTCCTTTTTTAGTAATACTTAAGTCATAATTAATCGTGTTAAAACCTTTCTCTAAGGAAACCTCTATTTGCTTTAGTTTAATATCGTCCTTTGTTAAAATAGAAAGAGTAGCTTTTTGTGAAAACTTGCTATATATTTGAATTGTTACAGATGGTTCTTGAGTTTTTAACCATTTACTCCAAGTATTACCCCAATTACCATTGTGTTTTATGTTTTGAAGGTTTTGAACATATAAATTTTTATTTTTTAATGAATGATATTCTTCAAAAACACTAACGTTTGTTTTGTATAGACTTCTACCGTGGGTAGCAACAATTAAATCATTAGTTTGTGGTTGTATTACTATATCATGTACAGCTACTTTTGGCAGTCCGTTTTCAAAATTACTCCAAGATTCTCCCTTGTTAAAAGAAACAAATAATCCGTTATCTGTGCCTAGATAAAGTATGTTTTCATCATTTAAATCTTCTTTAATTACATTAATTGAAAAATCAGGAAGGTTATTGCTAATATTTTTCCAAGAAACTCCGTAATCCTCAGAAATGTATACATACGGTTTAAAATCGTCATAGCGATATCCGTTTAAAGTGGTATAAACTCTAGATTTTAAATGTTTAGAAGCGACAACCCTAGAAACCCATAAGTTTTTTGGAAGGTTGGTTGATATTTTCGACCATTTTTTTCCGTTATTTTTTGTTAAAGCTATTTCTCCGTCGTCACTACCGGTGTACAAAATTCCTTCTTTAAAATTAGATTCAGAGATGGTGGTAATAGTTCCGTAAGCTACATTTCCTTTTCTTTCTCCTTTTGTTAAATCATTAGAAATAGCTTTCCAGTCATCTCCTTTGTTTTTAGATTTCATTAATTTATTACCTCCTATATATAAAATGTCTTGATTATGATGTGATAATAAAATTGGAGTTTGCCAATTAAAACGATAAGGTTTTTCTCCTAAACTATGTTTTGGTTGTATGTAGGTTCTTTTTTGTGAAGTTTTATTAATTCTATAATAGTTTCCAAATTGATATCCAGTATAAACAATATTACTATCACGATTGTCAATTTCTATTTGCATTCCGTCACCTCCCATTAAATTTTGATACGGATATTTTCCAGATTGATGCCACTCTTTATTCTGTTTGTAATTATTTGGTCCATACCATACGCCATTATCTTGAAGTCCTCCATAAACATTATAAGGATCTTCATTATCTACGTTTACAGTATAGAACTGTCCAACAGCTTGGTTGTTGCACTTTATCCAGTTTTCACCATCATCATATGAAATATTAACACCACCATCATTCCCATCTATTATGTGCCCGTTTAGCTTAGGATTAACCCATAATGCTTGATGATCAGCATGAACATTTTCTTTGCTAATAGATTTAAAGGTTTTTCCGCCATCGTCTGATTTTATGATTGGCACTCCGCACAAATATATTTTTTCTTTGTTTGTCGGGTTCACTCTAATTTCTCCGAAATAATATCCATAAGAAAAAAACAAATCATCTAAATAGTCTTCATGTGTTTTTTGCCAAGTTTTTCCTGCATCATTACTTCTATAAACTTCAGCACCGATAACTGGGGTGTCAAAAAGTTTAGAGTTTGCATTATCTAAATAAACTATAAGATCTTCAGGTTTAGCTTCTTTAGAACGAACAAGTTGTTTTACGTTTTCAGCACGGTATTTTTCTTGAAATCCGTTTCTTTTTAAAAATCCATTTAATTTTTTGTCAGATAGTTTTAAAAACTGTTCAACGCTCATTGATTTGAAATCGTTTTTTGTTAATCCTTTTGGAATATGAGTCGTATTTTTTTCTCTTCTATTTTGATTGTCCAAAACAGCGTATATTGTTTTTGAGTTATAAACTGTTAAGCCTATTCTACCAATTCCTGAACCTATTGGAAAACCAGAGTTATCCTCTATTTTAGACCAAGTTGTTCCCGCATCGATACTTTTATAAATACCAGATTCGTTACCATTTCCTTTAAAGTTCCATGCTTTACGTTCGCGTTCCCAAGCAGCAGCATATAAAATATTAAAATTGTCAGGTTGCATTTTCACATCAATTATTCCGGTATTTTCAGAAATAAATAAAGATTGTTTCCAGTTTTTTCCGCCATCTAAAGTTTTATAAATCCCTCTTTCTTTATTTGGGCTATACAAATGACCAACAACACCAATAACTACTTCAAGTGGGTTTTTAGGATTGAGAACAATACTTCCTATATGATGAGAATTTTTCAACCCAACATTTTTCCAAGTTTCTCCATTGTTAGTACTTTTCAAAATACCAATTCCAGCATAAGAAGATCTAGAAGAATTATTTTCACCTGTACCTACCCAAATAGTTCTTGTGTTCCAATGCACAGCAATGTCTCCAATATTTTGTGTGTCTGAGGTATCTAGAATAGGATTAAAACTTATTCCATTGTTCGTTGTGTGCCATAAACCACCAGAGGCATATGCTGCATAAAACTCGTTTGGATTATTAGGGTTTACCTCTAAATCTATTACACGACCACTCATTACCGTAGGGCCTATGCTAGTAAAAGGAATGTTTTTAACAATGTTTTTTTCTTGTGCTATTGTTATTGTAAAAAACAATAGCAATAAAATTGTAATAATTCTCATAAGAACGAATAAAAATAAATATTGGTTAAAAATAGCAATTAATAATCAATATTAAATTCGATATGATTCCTTAAATTTGACTTTATTATTTTAAAAATATTATATGAAATACGCACAAATAAATAGTGAGTTGTTTATAAAAAACCGAAAGAGTTTTTCTGCTCAAATGAAACCTAGTAGTTTGGCTGTTTTTAACTCAAATGATATTTACCCTGTAAGTGCAGACAGTACTTTACCTTTTGCACAACATAGAGATATTTTCTATTTATCTGGTGTTGATCAGGAAGAAAGTATTTTAGTTTTGTTTCCTGAGTGTCCTAATCCTGCTCATCGTGAAATTTTATTTTTGAAAGAAACTAATGAACATATTGCAGTTTGGGAAGGAGCTAAATTAACAAAAGAAGCTGCTTTTTTAACCAGTGGTGTTCAAACAGTTTATTGGTTAAAAGACCTAGAAAAAGTATTATTTGAAATCATGACACAATGTGACACGGTTTACATAAATACCAATGAGCATTATAGAGCTAACGTAGAAACTGAAACTCGTGAGGCTCGTTTTACTAAATGGTTATTGCAAAAATATCCTGCTCATTCTGTTGCTAAATCTAATCCGATATTACAACGTTTAAGAGCTGTAAAAGATCAGATAGAGTTAGATTTAATTCAGCAGGCTTGTGATATTACAGAAAAAGGATTTAGAAGAATTTTGAATTTTGTTAAACCAGGAGTATTTGAATACAATATTGAGGCTGAATTTATACATGAGTTTTTAAATAATCGTTCAAAAGGTTTTGCTTACACACCAATAGTAGCTTCAGGAAACAATGCAAATGTGTTACATTATGTAGAGAATAATCAAGAGTGTAATGCTGGAGATTTAATTCTTTTAGATGTTGGTGCTGAGTACGCAAATTTTTCTTCAGACATGTCTAGAACAATCCCTGTTTCCGGTCGTTTTTCCGATCGTCAAAAGGCAGTTTATAATGCTGTAAACAGAGTTAAAAATGATGCTACAAAAATGCTAATTCCAGGTACTATTTGGTCTGATTATCATGTTGAGGTAGGAAAGTTAATGACTTCAGAGTTATTGGGCTTAGGTTTGTTAGATAAAGCTGATGTACAAAATCAAGATTCAAAATGGCCTGCTTATAAAAAATATTTTATGCATGGGACTTCTCATCATATGGGTCTAGATACACATGATTACGGTATATTAACTGATCCAATGCAAGCTAATATGGTATTTACAGTTGAGCCAGGAATTTATATTCCTGAAGAAGGCTTTGGGATTCGATTAGAAGACGATGTTGTTATTCAAGAAAACGGAGCGCCTTTTAATTTAATGCGAAATATACCTATTGAAGCAGACGAAATTGAAGATTTAATGAATAAATAATATGTTTATCTGATAAAAAAAAACGACTACCTTTAAAGGTAGTCGTTTTTTTTTGACTGTAATTAATGTTTTTTTAAATCGAATTCATAGATAATTATTGATTGATTTTTATACGTCTAATAAGTATATTTGTATTACTTAAATAAGATTATTTACATGCAATTAGATTATAAAGGAACTTCTGTTTTTTATTCTGATGAAGGAAAGGGAAATTCAATTGTTTTATTACACGGGTTTTTAGAAAACTCTACTATGTGGGTTGCTATAAAACCAGAATTAATAAAACGAAATAGAGTTATTTGTATTGATTTATTAGGACACGGAAATACGGAGTGCTTTGGTTATGTGCATTCAATGGATTTAATGGCTGAGGTTGTTTTTAAAGTGCTTAATTATTTAAAAATAAGACGATCTATTTTTGTTGGTCATTCAATGGGTGGTTATGTAGCATTAGCATTTGCAGAAAAACACCCTGATAATGTAAAAGGCTTGTGTTTGTTAAATTCTACAACAAGAGCAGATTCCAAGGAGCGTATTGACTTAAGAAATAGAGCCATAGGCGCAGTTAAAACAAATTATTCTAACTTAGTTCGTATGTCTATAAGTAATTTGTTTAGGCCGAAAAATAGAGTTCTATTTCAAGAAGAAATAAGAGCTGTTAAAAAAGAAGCTTTAAAGACTCCACTTCAAGGTTATATTGCTGCGCAAGAAGGAATGAAGATTCGTTTTGATAGAGAAGCGTTGCTCCATTTTTCTCCATATCCTAAATTGTTTATTCTAGGTAAAAAAGATCCTGTATTAAATGCGGAAGATTTATTAGATCAAGTAAAAGGAACAGATGTTCAAAAATTAGAACTCCCTGATGGTCATATGTCTCACATAGAAAACCAGCAGGAAGTACTAGAAGCTTTGCAAAATTTTGTAAAGCAGTGTTAATTTTAAAAATTAATATTCATCGTATCCAAACGAATTATAGAAACTCATAAAGATTAAATAAAAATAACTAAATGAATTATTTCCCAGGAAAAATTGCTTTTCTTTTTTCTAAAAATGCAGTAGTTCCTTCTTTAAAATCTTCGGTTCCAAAGCAAATTCCAAATTCGGTTATTTCTGTTTCATAACCATTAATTCCATCATTATAGTTATCATTAATTGCTTTTATAGCATGATTTATAGCAACGGAAGAGTTTCGCATTATTTTGCTGGCTAATTTTTGAGCTAAAGTCATTAATTCTTCTTGGGTAGTGATGTGGTTAACTAAGCCACATAATTTGGCTTCATCAGCACTAATCATACTAGCAGTCATGATCATTTCCATAGCTTTTCCTTTTCCTATTAATTGAGGTAAACGCTGAGTTCCTCCATATCCTGGAATAACACCTAAAGAAACTTCAGGAAGTCCCATTTTAGCATTTTCACTCGCAATTCTAAAATGAGCAGCCATTGCTAACTCTAAACCTCCACCTAAAGCAAAACCATTTACAGCAGCGATTACAGGGGTTGATAAGTTTGCTACAAAATCGAAAAGTTCTTTTTGTCCGTTTCTTGCTAATTCAGCACCTTGTGAAACTGTAAAATCTGCAAATTCAGAAATATCTGCACCAGCAACAAAAGCTTTATCTCCTGAACCAGTAATGACGATCACTTTTGTATTTGAATCTTTATTAAAGCTGTCAAATGCTAAATGAAGTTCGCTTATGGTAGCTTTGTTTAACGCGTTTAATTTTTTTGGACGGTTTATTGTAATTGTTCCTAATCCATTTTCATGTTTCACTAAAATATTTTCGTAATCCATAGTTTTTAATTTAGTTATATTAGGTGATAAATTATTTTTTTAAGTTTGAGATTCTTTTGGTAAGGTAATAGTAAAGATGGTTCCTTTATTTTTTTCAGAAGTAAAATGAATACTTCCTTTATAGGTTTCTACAATATTTTTAACCATACTTAATCCAAGTCCCATGCCACTTGTTTTGGTAGTAAATTTAGGTTCAAATATTTTTGCTTTATTTTCTGGGTTTATTCCTATTCCATTGTCAGAAACAATAATCTTAACAAAATTAGTAATATCATTCACAGATATCTTTATGCTAGTTGCATTCGCTTGAATTCCGTTTTTAACTAAGTTCGTAATAACACGTATCAATTGAGTTCTATCAAAATTAGCAATGATTTCTTCTTTATCAGAATTAAAACTAATATATTCTTCGTTAAAAACATCTAATGCTAATTTAATAATCTCAACAATGTTTAATTTTTCATTTTTTTGAGCTGGCATCTGAGCAAAATTAGAAAAAGCTTCAGCTATTGCGCTCATTGTATCAATTTGTTGAATTAAGGTTTTTGAATATTCATCAATTTTTTGATGAATATCATTATCCTTTGGGTCAAATTTTCTTTGAAAACTTTGGATGGTTAGTCGCATTGGGGTAAGCGGATTTTTGATCTCATGCGCTACCTGCTTTGCCATTTCTTTCCATGCCTGTTTTCGTTCACTAGTCGCTAGTTTAACTGCGCTTTCTTGAAGTTCGTCAATCATACTGTTATATGAATTTACTAGAGCACTAATCTCTTCACTTACATTTTCAATTTCTATTCTAGTATTTTGTTTGTCAAGCCTTGTTTGATATATTTTTTCACTAATGTATTTTAATGATTTAGTAATATATTTTGATAAGAAATATGCTAAAACAATTGCGATTAACAAAACAATGGAATAGACAAATGCTAATCGTTTAAGGAAAGCATTTAATTCTTTAGTAATGAATTGATTGTCTTGGATATAAGGGAGTCCAAGTATTGCTATAGGTTTAAATTTATGGTCTGTAATATAACTAAACGAAGATTGGATAACCTTTCCGTTTTCTTTCGTGATTTTTATATATCGTTTGTCTAAAGATTTTTTTAATTTCTTTAATATTTCATTAGAAAGCTTTTCGGGTTCAATATCTATAATTTCGCTAATAGATGATGAGCTTGAGGCAATTAAGAAATCCCCATCAAAATCATATAATTTTACCTCTAAATTGTTTACATCAGCTAATTCATATATGAAGTTTTGCCATTTAAAGATTAATGGGATATTTTGGGTAGTTATTGGGTAATTTGTTTTTGTATTTAATTGATATTCTATTTGAGCTTTTACAGTGTTCTCTTTTCTTTTTAATCGATCTTCATGATAATCGTCAGCTTCTTCATTATATTGATAAATAGCCATAGCGGCCATTAAAACTGAAGCCAATAGAACTAAGAAAATCATTGAAATAAATATTCGAAGTCGTAATGAAAGTGTTTTGAAATTCATTTTATAAATATAGCAATTATAAAGCCAATTTTACTGTTCTCTATATCGCTTATAAATCTTAAATAAAACCATTAAAATAATAGAAAATGAAATGATACCTAAAACACCATAAATCCAAGTAATACCATCTCGAACAATCACTAAAAATACTACAGAAAATAAAATTACTGTTGCACCTTCATTAAATATACGCATATAATTTGTGCTATATTTAATTATACCGTTTTGTAATTGTTTGAATATTTGATGGCATTTTAAATGATATAGGTACAAAAGAACTACAAAAACCAGTTTTACAATCATCCATGGTTGTTCTAATAAACGATGATTTAAAAAAAGTAATAAAGGAGCAAAAATTAATGTTAATATTGCAGAAGGCCAAGTAATTATATACCATAGTCTTTTAGACATTAGTCCCAGCTGAACTCCTAAAATTTCCTTATCAGGCGAAGGTTTTGAAAAAGCTTCTATTTGGTATACAAATAGTCTTACAATATAGAATAACCCTGCAAACCAAGTTACTATAAATATAAGGTGTAGTGCTTTTATGTAGTTGTAGTATTCATTAAGAAATGCTATCATAAACTTTTAATTTGCCCATTCATTTACCCATTTTCCAATAGTATTAGCCCAAGCTTCATCTTCGTTTAGGCAAGAAAGTGTTGTAAATTCTTCTCCTCCTACCTCTTCGAAAAGTTCTTTCCCTTCCATAGCAATTTCTTCTAGGGTCTCCAAACAATCAGAAACAAATGCTGGGGTAACAACGGCCATTTTTTTCATTCCATTTAACCCGAACTTTTCAATTGTTCTGTCAGTGTAAGGAAGTAGCCATTGATCTGTTCCTAAACGTGACTGAAAAGATGTGCTAAATGACCCTTCTTTGAAGTTTAATTTTTTAGCTACTAATTTTGTAACCTCAAAACATTGATGACGGTAGCAAAATTCATGCGCTTTTGAGGGTGTGTTGCAGCAGCTACCGTCTATTTTACAATGAGATTTTGTAATATCTTGTTTTCTAATGTGTCTTTCGGGTATTCCGTGGTATGAAAACAATAAATGTTCATAATCAAGATCTTTAATTTGTTTATTAATATTGTTTGCTAACACATCAATATACTCCTCATTATTATAAAATGCAGGTACAGAACTTAGTTTTATATTTGGGAAAAATTCTTTCTGTAATTCGTCAGCGAGTACAGTTATCGTTTCTGTAGTAGCCATTGCAAATTGTGGGTATAAAGGAAAAATTAAAATATCGTCTACTCCTTTGTTTACTAAGTCTTGAATCCCTTTTTTTATACTCATAGCTCCATATCGCATTGCTAGTCCTACAGGTATTTCAGTTTTAGTTTGCACCTTCCCTTGAAGTCGTTCAGAAAGTACAATTAAAGGAGATCCTTCTTTCCACCATATTTTTGCATATGCTTTTGCTGATTTTTTTGGTCTGGTATTTAGAATAATTCCCTTTACAAGAAAAGCTCTAAATAAATAGGGAACATCGATTACACGTGGGTCCATCAAAAACTCTCCTAAATATCTTTTTACATCTTTAGGGTCTGTGCTGTCTGGAGATCCTAAGTTTACTAATAAAACACCTTTCATATTAAGATTCTTGATTTAATGATTGAATATATTTTTTTGGAGTTATTCCAAATTTCTTTTTGAATGCTGCGATAAAATGACTTGAGGTACTGTATCCTACTTGAAGTCCAACCTCATTAACATTTAGTGTGTTGGTTTCTAGTAATCTTCTAGCTTCTTCCATTTTATAATTGAAGAGAAAATTAAATACGGTATCACTATAAATTTGTTTGAAACCTTCTTTAATTTTTCTTAAACTTAAGCCAACCTCATCTGCTAGTTCTTGAAGGCTAGGAGGTTCAGACATGCGTTCAATTATAATGTCTTTAGCTAGCTTTACTTTTTGTACATAATCTTCATCAATTAAAAAAGGACACTTTTCATTATCAGCTCCCTCATTTGTATTGAAAAATAAGCTTAATAATTCATAAACCTTACCTTTAACATAAAGAGTTTTGATTGAGCTATTCACATTAAAATTTAATATTTGATTAAGCACAATTGCCATTTGAGGCGAAGTTTGACCATCATCATAATATTTTTTAGTTTTATTTTCATTGCTTAAGAATGGAATATGTGCAGATTCTTTCGAAAATAAAGAATGAAATTTTTCAATAGATATAAAAATAGATATTACCCATGATTTTGAGCGTAAATCTAAATTTAAAGGCAGTTTTTGAAGTGTATTATAGAGGAGCATATGTCTCGAATCTATAATATCAAATGAATAGTTATTGTTATTAAAGTTAAATCGCGAACTTCCTTTTAAACAAAAGTGAAATTGGATAAACTTATTGTCAATATCTCGAGAAAACTGTTCAAGATCATCTGTTTCATTTTTAAATAAAGAAACAAAAAAGCCTCTCTCTAAGATTATTTCTTCCATCGTTCTTTTAGCGTTATTTTTTAGCTTATTAATCAATGTTAATCCATTTTTCTTATTTAGAATAGCTCTAAATAAAACCACTCAAAGCATATAGCTACACTACAAATTTAATGTATTAAGTTTATTTTTATTGTTATAATTTTCATAAAAATTAAAAAACGATATAAATAGAACTTTTAGCGATACTTTTTTTAAAAACTATATAATATTTTTGTGCTATTGTTAATTGAACAGTATGCAGGGAAGACCAAAATCGATAGGAATGACATTTTATGCAATCGGGTTAAGTTATAAAAAAGCGGATGCAAAAGTAAGAGGGTTATTTAGCTTAGATGTAGAAAAAAAACAATTATTATTAGAACAAGCGAAAGCAAGTGGTGTAAGTAGTTTAGTAGTTACTTCTACTTGTAACCGTACAGAGTTATATGGTTTCGCTGAACATCCATTTCAATTAATCAAACATTTGTGTGAAAATACAGAAGGTACTGTTGAAGACTTTCAGAAAGTAGCATACGTTTACAAGGGTAACGAAGCAATTGCTCACATGTTTAAAGTGGGAACTGGTTTGGATAGTCAGATTTTAGGAGACTTTGAAATCATAAGTCAATTAAAAACTAGTTTTGTATTATCAAAAAAATACGATTTAGTAGATACATTCATGGAGCGCTTGATAAATGAAGTAATTCGAGCAAGCAAAAAAATCAAAAATGATACTGAAATTAGTTCAGGTGCAACTTCTGTTTCATTTGCTTCTGTTCAATATATTTTAAATAATGTTTCTAATGTTTCAGATAAAGAAATATTGTTATTTGGAACTGGAAAAATAGGAAGAAATACTTGTGACAACCTGGTCAAGCATATAGATAATAAGCATATTTCTTTAATTAATAGAACAAAAGGCAAAGCAGAAGCGATTGCAGGTAAATTTCAATTAACAGTTAAAGATTACGGAAATTTACAATCTGAAATTTCACAGTCAGACATTGTAATTGTTGCTACAGGTGCGCAACAACCAACGATAGACAAAGAAGTTCTTTCTGCTACAGATAAAGAGATTTTGTTATTAGATTTATCGATACCTAAAAATGTTTCAGATGACGTTTTAGAATTGCCAAATGTTACTTTAGTGCATTTAGATGACTTGTCTAAGGTTACTGACGATACACTTGAAAAAAGAAAAGAGCATTTGCCACAAGCAATTCTAATTATAGAAGAGATTAAATCTGAGTTTTTAGCTTGGTTAGAAACTAGAAAGTTTGCTCCAACAATAAAAGCCTTGAAGTCTAAACTTCAAGAAATAAAGTCAGAAGAAATAGACTATCAACGTAAAAAGAATAATGGTTTTGATGAAAGTCAAGCAGAGGTTTTAACAGATAGGATTATTCAGAAAATCACTAAACATTTCGCCAATCATTTAAAACATGATGAAACCTCTACAAATGAAAGTATAGCGGTTATTTCAAAAGTTTTTCAGTTATAAATATACCATGAATAAAGTTATAAAAATTGGTACGCGCGATAGTAAATTAGCATTATGGCAAGCAGAAACTGTTGAACAACAATTAATAAAATTAGGCTACAAAACAAAGTTAGTCCCGGTTAAGTCTACTGGTGATGTCGTGCTTGACAAACCGTTATATGAATTAGGTATAACGGGTATTTTTACAAAAACACTTGATGTAGCAATGCTCAATGGTGCTGTTGATATTGCAGTGCATTCTATGAAAGATGTACCTACTCTTCTGCCAATAGGAATTACTCAATCTGCTGTGTTACAAAGAGCGAATACAGCAGATATTTTAGTTCATAAAGGACTTGGTTTTTTAAATTCAGAAGGAGTTATTGCTACGGGTAGTTTACGTAGAAAAGCACAGTGGTTACATAGATATCCACAACATAAAGTTGTTGATTTACGCGGAAATGTAAATTTAAGATTACAAAAATTAAAGGATAGTAACTGGGAAGGAGCTATTTTTGCAAAAGCTGGATTAGAACGAATCAAAGTATTGCCAGAAAATTATATTGATTTAGGTTGGATGGTGCCTGCACCTGCTCAAGGAGCTGTCGTAGTTCATACCATGAAAAAAGATGTTTTTACTACGGAGGCTGTTTCAAAATTAAATGACAAAGCCACTGATATGTGTACAGCTATCGAAAGATCCTTTTTAAGAAAGTTGGAAGGCGGTTGTACAGCTCCAATAGGTGCCTTAGCAACAATTATAAACAACAAAATCACTTTCGAAGGAGTGCTTTTTTCATTAGATGGATCTCAAAAAGTTGTGGTAAAGTATGATAATATAGAGTTATCAGAAGCTAAAAATTTAGGAGTACTTTGTGCTCAAGAAGTTTTATCAAAAGGCGGTGACGTTTTAATGAAAGAAATAAAAACGGTTTTTAAATAATACAATTGAGGATGATAAAAGTTTTATCTACTAAAAAACTATCCTCAAAACAGCAAGAAATTCTGGTCAATTCTGATATCTTTCTGAAAGAATATAATGCAATATCTATTGAAAAAATAGTTGTTAAAAAACCTGTAATAGTTGAAAATGCAATTATAACTAGTCAAAATTCAGCAAATATTTTAATTAATCTAAAAGCAGAACTTCACAATGTTTTTTGTGTAGGTAGCAAAACAGCTGCTTTACTAGATAGAAATAAATATAATATTATTAAATCTTCAAATAATGCAGTTTCATTAGCAAATTTTATTGTTGAGAATTATTCCAATGATTTATTTGTGTTTTTTTGTGGAAATAGAAGAAGAGATGAATTACCAAGTGTATTGTTAGAGCACAATGTTTGTTTTTCAGAAAAAATAATTTATAATACAGAGTTAAATATAGAAAAGCAAAGTGCTGTTTATGACGCAATTTTATTTTTCAGTCCAAGTGCTGTTAATAGTTATTTGCAGAATAATTCATTAGATAATGCTATTGCTTTTTGTATTGGTGAAACTACTGCTAAGGAGGCTCAGAAGCATGCTTTACAAACAGTGGTTTCAGCTCAAGCTACAGTAGAATCTACTGTAGAGGGGCTTATACGCTATTTCAAAGTATAAAAAAGTATCTTTTCCCTATAAATTTCTTATTTTCGCTTACTTATAAAACAAAGAACAAAATGAGTGCGAAGTTTACAGAATACAAGGGGCTTAACTTGCCAAATGTTGCTGATGAAATATTAAAATTCTGGGAGGATAATAATATTTTTGATAAAAGTATAACTACTCGTGATGACAATAAACCATTTGTGTTTTTTGAGGGGCCACCTTCAGCAAACGGAATGCCAGGTATTCATCACGTAATGGGTCGTACCATTAAAGATATTTTTTGTCGTTATAAAACTCAAAAAGGTTTTCAGGTTAAACGAAAGGCTGGTTGGGACACACACGGTTTACCGGTTGAACTAGGAGTAGAAAAGGAACTAGGAATAACTAAAGAAGATATTGGAAAAAAAATAACAGTTGAAGAATACAACATTGCTTGTAAAAAAGCGGTGATGAAATATACCGATATTTGGAATAGCTTGACAGAAAAAATGGGGTATTGGGTAGATATGGAAGATCCGTATGTTACTTATAAACCAAAATACATGGAAAGCGTTTGGTGGTTGTTGAAACAAATTTATGAAAAGGATTTAATCTATAAGGGTTATACTGTTCAGCCATACTCTCCAAAAGCAGGTACAGGATTAAGTTCTCACGAAATTAATCAGCCTGGTGCATATCAAGATGTTACTGATACTACAATTGTAGCGCAATTTAAAGCTATTAATAGTACATTACCGTCATCATTAAAAATACATGATGAAGTATATTTAATGGCTTGGACAACCACTCCTTGGACTTTGCCAAGTAACACTGCTTTAACTGTTGGAGCTAAAATTGATTATGTTTTAGTTAAAACATTTAATCAATATACTTTTGAGCCAATTAATGTTATCCTCGCAAAAAACTTAGTATCTAAACAATTTGCAGGAAAGAAATTTAATAAGGTTGAAAATGAATCAGAATTAAGTAACTATGAAACTGGAGCAAAACAAATACCTTATTTGATTGTTTCTGAACATAAAGGAGCTGATTTAGTAGGTATTCAATATGAGCAATTATTGCCTTATGCTTTACCATTTGAAACTCCTGAAAAAGCTTTTAGAGTAATTCCTGGAGATTTCGTAACAACAGAAGACGGAACAGGTATTGTGCATACAGCTCCTACGTTTGGTGCTGATGATGCTTTGGTGGCGAAAGATGCAGATATACCTCCATTACTAGTTAAAGATGAAAATGACAATTTAGTACCGCTTGTAGATTTACAAGGTAAATTCACTAAAGATATGGGTGAATTAGCTGGTATGTATGTAAAAAATGAATATTATGCAGAAGGTGAAGCTCCTGAAAAGTCTGTTGATGTTCAAATAGCTATTAGACTAAAAGAAGAAAATAGAGCCTTCAAGGTTGAAAAATATGTACACAGTTATCCACATTGTTGGAGAACTGATAAACCAATATTATATTATCCGTTAGATTCTTGGTTTATTAAAGTAACTGATGTTAAAGAAAAAATGCATTCTTTAAATGAAACAATTAATTGGAAACCTGAAGCAACTGGGACAGGTAGATTTGGAAATTGGCTGAAAAACGCCAATGACTGGAACCTATCAAGATCACGTTTTTGGGGTATTCCTTTACCAATTTGGAGATCTGAAGATGGAACAGAAGTGAAAATAATGGGTTCTGTTGCAGAATTGAAAGATGAAATGAAATTATCTGTAGACGCTGGTTTTATGGATGCTGATATTTTCTCCGAATTTACTGTTGGAGATATGTCTGAAGATAATTATGATAAAATAGATTTACACAAAAATGTTGTTGATAAGATTACTCTAGTATCCAACACAGGAAAGGCAATGAAGCGTGAATCAGATTTGATTGATGTATGGTTTGATTCAGGATCAATGCCTTATGCACAATGGCATTATCCTTTTGAAAATAAAGAATTGGTTGATAATAAATGGAAAACTGCAGATTTTATTGCTGAAGGAGTAGATCAAACTCGTGGATGGTTTTACACCTTACACGCAATTGCAACTTTAGTTTTTGATGATAAAGCATATAAAAATGTAGTATCTAACGGATTAGTGTTGGATAAAAAAGGGCAAAAAATGTCAAAACGTTTAGGAAACGGAATTGATCCTTTTTCAACGTTAGATAAATTTGGACCAGATGCTACACGTTGGTATATGATTTCTAATGCTAACCCTTGGGACAATTTAAAGTTTGATTTAGATGGGATTACAGAAGTTAGCAGAAAGTTTTTCGGAACATTATACAACACCTATTCTTTCTTTAGTTTATATGCAAACTTAGATAACTTTAATTATTCTGAAGAGGATATTAAAATAGAAGATAGACCAGAGATTGATCGTTGGGTGTTATCTGAATTACATAGTTTAGTCCAAAAAGTAGATGAGTATTACGGGGGTTATGAGCCAACAAAGGCCACGCGTGCAATTTCTGAATTTGTACAAGAGCATTTGAGTAATTGGTTTGTACGTTTAAGCAGAAGAAGGTTTTGGAAGGGTGAATATCAACACGATAAGATTTCAGCATATCAAACACTATATACTTGTTTAGAAACAGTAGCTAAAATTTCTGCTCCAGTAGCACCATTCTTTATGGATAGGTTGTATAAAGATTTAACTAGTACAACAAATAAAAATTCAGACGAGAGTGTTCATTTGGCAAATTTCCCTATAGCCGATTTAACAATTATTGATAGATCGTTGGAAAGTAAAATGGAAAAGGCACAAACCATATCATCGTTGGTATTGTCACTTCGTGCAAAAGAAAAAATTAACGTAAGAAAGCCGTTACAGCGAATTATGATTCCTGTAATGAATACTCTAGAGAAAGAAGAAATTTTAGCAGTTTCTGACTTAATTAAATCAGAAGTGAATGTTAAAGAAATTGAATTGTTAGATGATGCATCAGGTATTTTAGTAAAACAAATTAAACCTAATTTTAAAGCATTAGGACCTCGTTTTGGTAAGGATATGAAAGCTGTTGCTGGGGCAATTATGAAATTTGATCAAGAAAACATCTCAGAAATTGAACAAAATGGTGAGATTTTTCTTGATATTAATAAAAAAAATATTAAATTGAGCTTAGAAGATGTTGAGGTATCTTCTCAAGATATAGAAGGTTGGTCTGTAGCAAATGCAAATGGATTAACAGTAGCTTTAGACGTTACAATTTCTGACGAACTTCGTAGTGAGGGGATAGCAAGGGAGTTGGTAAATAGAATTCAGAACCTTAGAAAAGACTCTGGATTTGAAGTAACAGACAAAATTACAGTTGCTATTCAAAAGGATGGTATTTTAGAAAATGCTATTACAAGCGATCTTGAGAATTATATCAAAACGGAAACTTTAACAGATAAAATTGATTTACTAACCGAAGTAAATAATGGAGTAGATATTGCTTTTGACAATATAGAAACGAAATTATTTATTAAAAAAATTTAAAATATGTCAAATGATATTAAAGAGAGATATTCAGATTCCGCTTTAGCTAATTTCAAAGAAATAATAGAAACTAAAATTGAAAAGGCACAGCAGGATGTTGAATTGTTGAAGAGTGCTTATATGAATGATCATAACAACGGTACAGAAGATACGTCACCTACTTTCAAAGCTTTTGATGAAGGGTCTCAAACAATGAGTAAGGAACGAAACATGCAATTAGCCATTCGTCAAGAAAAGTTTATTCGTGATTTAAAAAATGCTATTGCACGTATTGAAAATAAAACATATGGTGTTTGTAGGGTTTTAGGTAAGTTGATTAGTGTTGAACGTTTAAAAATTGTTCCTCATGCAACATTAAGTATTGAGGCAAAAAATTTACAAAAATAAATTTATTATATAAACAAAAAACGCTCCTTTTGGAGCGTTTTTTGTTTAAAATAACCCATAAAATTGAAATCATTTCTGTTTTTATTTATACTGACTTATTCGTTTAGTTTTTCTCAAAAAAAAACAGAACAGATCATTACTATTGATGCTTCTTTAAGTTATTTGGTGCTTAGCTTAGATAATGTTTTTAATATTAAATTATCCTCAACAACAAATAATAAATTAAAAATTAAAACAATAAGTGAAGGGGAGTA
>CAWVSR010000006.1:0-17086 GCA_963932865.1 uncultured Kordia sp.
AAACATATTTTAAACTTATCTATCAGATGCTTTAGAATATATGTATTAATTTTTCTAAAAAAAATGTGGTAAAAATTAATTTAATAATTCTTTACCACATTTAGTTTTAATATTAGATATTTTAGATACTTAGGAATTACTATTTTTTAGTCTATTTTTTTTTGCTTCAATAAAACTTCTTACAAAAGCAATCATAGCTACAAGAGTACTAAGAATCATTATTGAAATTCTAAGTAACGCCATATTATTCCCTCTGTCTAAGGCTCCCATAAATGGCTTTATAAGTCCGAATAAAACTAATAAGGTTAGTACTACTGCTATGTGTGCAATAACTTTATTTTCATTTTTAACCCCTTTGTTTAGTGCAATTAAAACCACACCTATAATAGTTGGAATAAGTGCTGTAAATGAGGGTGTTTCCGAAGATAAATAACCCCATAAAGATAGAGAAATTAATATAATTGCATTTATTAAACTTGCTATGTTTGCTTTCATTTTTTATTTTTTAATGGTTATATATTCTAAGCTAATTTAGAATACGTGTTTATTTTTTTTACGTATTTATTTATATTTGATAATATATTTTGAGATATGATTAGCTAATTAAACTAATCATTAATCCATGTCTATTTAATTTGATTTAAAAAATAAAAGCAGAGCTTAAATTAAAAAATCAGCTCTGCTTTTATTTTTTAAATCAAATTTTTATAATAATGAGAAACCTAAGGATAAAGTAAATACATTGTTTTTACCGTCTATCCCGTCAATAACATCTGTAAATCCAAAATTATAACGACCGTCAATTCTAAACCCTAATGGTAAATCATAACCAATTCCTACAATTCCGGAAGTATCAAACGACTTAGAATCAGTATTATTATTAAAAAGTTCTTTAACGTTATCATCAATTATAAAACCAAATTGTGGTCCTGCCTGAAGATTAAGTCCCATGAATAAATAATATTTAAGAACAATAGGTACATTCACGTAATTAAGATCAATCTTTTCTTCACCAAATTCTGCTCCTTGCGCAGAATAGAGTAAATCTCCTTGAATACCAAGTTTGTCACTAAAATTAATTCCGGCAAAAACACCACCTGTAAAACCAGTTCTATTATCATATCCAGATGCATCTGTAATATTTGCAAAGTTAACTCCTGCCTTTACACCCAAATCAATACCCTGTGCCCATATGCTTACACTACTAAATAGGAAGCAAAACACCATACATACTTTTCTCATATATTATATTTTAATAATTTATTGTAAAGATACGTGATTTTAAAATAAATATCTTAAAATTAATTCATAGTAGATCTTTCGTAACTAAAACCTCCACCACCAGTTCCAACATTACCTGCTTGCCAAGAAATAAACTTTAGGTCAATATAAATATCGTCAGTAATTAAATGAAGTACCATATCTTGACCATCAACAATACTATTAAAATTTTGATTAATTAGCGAGTTTAGTGTTCCATATGTAAGAGTGTTATAATTCTCTGTTGTTCCATAGGCCCACTCAGTATCCGTTGGGATTCTACTATTTGCATCACCGGCATTCCCAGTTGATTCATTGACAATGTTAAAAAGACCATTGTTATTAGCTCTAGTAATCCAAACATTATCTGTTAAACGATCTTGATTTGCTTCTAGTGTCCAGTCTGTATTATTTGTTTTTTCAAATGTAATTATATCTCCTTCCCAAATAATTGCTTCATCATTTCCATCGCTATCACCATTTCCATCACCATTCATGTCAGTAGGAGACGTATTATTTGAATTTGAATCGTCATTATTACAGGAAATCATTAAAAATGACATTACTAAAATTAAAAATGTAATTTTTTTCATATTATTTTGTATTAAATTTAATTGTAAATATAAATATTTGTTGAGTATTTATAATAAAATAGATCTTCAATAAAGCAATAAGTCTTCAATTTTATCATAGTATTTGCTTGCTATAAATTCTGCACCTTCTTCATTATAATGTACATCGTCTGCAAGTAAATTATCTGAAAATCCAGTATACATATCAGCGGTAATAACTTTTGAAAATTCATTTGTTTTTTCTGTCGTTATAATTTTAATATCAGTTTGAAGTTGCTCTAAGTAATTTGTTAACACTTCAGTCATTATACTAGATTTTGCAGATTTAAGTTTTTCAATAATTATAGTTATGTTAGGATTTAAGTTTTGTAATGTATTTATATTTCTATTAATATTAATTAGTACTTCGTTGTATGGGAGGTTTAGTAATGCATCATTTTCTCCAGGTAAACTAAAAAGCACAATTTCTGGTGCCTCTATTAATAATAGCCATTTGGAGAGATTATTTACTATTTGGCCCGATGTCCATCCACCTCGACCTTCATGGTCAACATCAAAGGGAATACAGTTTAACTCATTGTAAATACCTTCGTCTTTTTGTGTGCCTATAAAGTCAATTGCCCAATTATTTTCTTTTTATTTTTTCCAAAGGTTATACCTGTAACTTTCAAACATGGGTCTATTCCCTCAACTCTTGAGGCTCCTAATGACATTATTTTATTAATTGAGTTACTTTGATTGTTTTCAATGTCTTCGTCTGAACTATATGATAACAATGTTAAAAACAAAAGAATAAATACCTTAATAATTTTTACGAGTACGTGTTTAGAATATTAAAATCAAAAAAATAAGAGAGATTTATATTTCTCTCTTATTTCATAACTTCTAATTATGTTTTTGTATTTCTTCGTTTAATTCTTGTCTAATTGTTTGATAACGCCCTTTCAATTCATTAGAAATTTTATTTGGCATCTCGTTAATTTTCTTGAGTTTAAATGCTAAGTATATACTAAAGATTCCAGCTGCAACAATTGCAATACCAATCCAAAACATAATAGTCATCCCTGCAAGCAAAGGATTCCATATTAAGATGAATGCTAAAACTAGTCCGAGTATTCCAATTATTAATAAGTTTTTCCAATCCTTAACGCCATAATTTTTTAATTCTATGGCATAACTAATTCCCATAATTGACCTAAAAAGAACTATAAAGCCAATGTATATTGGAAGTGTTTTCATTGGTATCTCGGGATTTAATACTAACAATAATCCTAAAATAAAGGTCAAAACTCCAAAGGTTAACGTCCATCCCCAATTATCGATTTCTTTTTTGTTTGATAGTGAAAATAAGATTTCTGAAACCCCAGATAATAAAAAAGAAAAACTAAAGATCATTGCCAATGTTTTATATGAATTTAATGGCGATAACATTGAGTATATTCCAATTCCCGAAAATAATAATCCTACTATTAAAGGGATGTACCAATGCTTAACTGTATTGTTTACTAATTTTAAAATATTACTCATAATTATTTTTTTAATTATTGCTTACTCTTAAGGTTTTCAGCTTCCCCTTAAAATTAAATATTGTTTAATTCATTTCAATTTTACAGCTTGAACAGATTTTTTTATTAATTATCTTCGGATTTCCTTTCAATTCTAGATCGCTTCCTCCACTTAGGTTAATGTCTAAACTTTTTGTAATATTCATTTCAGCGTCTGAAGATCCTGATAAATTTAATTTACCATTAATAGCTTTTAAGTTATAAGATTCAATATCAACATTTCCAGAAGCATGTATCTCTAAATTAGTTACTTTTCCATTTAAAATAGCATCAGAACTACCAGATAATTTCAAGTTACATTTTTCAGCATCTATATTTGTTAATGTAATATCACTTGATCCACTAGCTACAATTTCTATATCTGCAGAAGAAATAAAATTAATTATTACATCTGAGGACCCTTTAAAATTTCCAATTATTTTTTTTCCTTGAAAGCTTAATTTATCTACATCACTACTCCCTTTTAAATCTAATTTAAATATATTTGATTGAATAGGTGTTTTAGCAAATATATCAGAACTTCCTGATGCTTCTATACTATTTAGTTCTCTAAAGGATAAATGCAGACGTCTTCTTTTACTTTTAAGGATGTTTATATTTGAGTAAATGTTTAAAACACCGTTCTCAATTTCGGTTACTACAATATCTATTAAGTTTTCTTCAGCTTCAATTTTTAAGGAGTATTCTTCACCTTGTGATAAGACTAAGTCCCATCCATTTTTTACGTTAATTTTTGAGAAAGCCGTGATGTCTCTTTTTTGTTTAACAATGTTTCCATTTCCTTTTATTTGAGAGATTGCTGGAATTGAAAGAATAATTGTTAGTATTACACAAAAAATATTTTTTGAAATATGTTTCATTTAATAAAGTTTAATATACAGCTTAGGAGGCTTCTAGATATTATTTTTCTATCGAAGTAAGTTGCTTGTATATAGTTAGTTTTACTAAATAAAAGTATTATTTTTTTTTAAATAATTGGGTCTTATTATGAAAAAACATTAGGGATTTTATTTAATTCCCTACAGCACCATCTTCAGGACTTGAAGAATCAGAAACACCAATGTATACATTAGAATTATTTGGAAATAAAATTCGCATTAATCTATCTAAATTTTTTCTTCCTTTTAAAATATGCCCTATGTTTTCTAGTTTCGATTTTGTATCTGATGATATTAAATCATTTTTATATATTAGTTGATTAGGCATCCATTGATGATGAATTTTCATTTTTTCAAAGCTATTTTATATTCAATTACATTTAAAATCGTTTGAAAAACAGTGTTTATTATTGTTCGACCGCCAGGACTTCCTGTTATTAATTATGGTTTTCCGTTTTTTGTTACTATAGAGGACTCATAATAGGAAGCATTCTTTTTTCGGGTTGAATAATATTTGATCTTCGTTTTCCTTCTTTATTGAAATTTATACATCAAATAGAAAAGTATAATTACAGCAAGTATATCATAAGTAAAAAAAAGTTATCTTTTACTTCAATCCAATTGTTTGATAATTCTAATACTAGAAGGTTTTTTGAATAATTTAGGAATATTAATAAGTGTAATAACTTCATATTGCTTAATAATGTATGTTTTAAATAATCTAGGTAAGTAATATATTATTGGGTAAACTACATAAATTAGAATAAATGAAAAAGGAGTGTAAATTGTAGATATTAGTTTTTTTAGAAAATAATAGATGTTATATTTTCTATTGTATATGCATTTTTCCTAATGATTAAATAAGAACATACACGATTTATATAAGGTGTTTAAGTTAAATAGCAGTGCTGAAATAATATTATTTTACTTTTAATAGGGAAATGTATTTGAGTGTATCTATTCTATATGTTGTTTTCTTTTACCAAATAGACTCTTTTACTGTGATTTTATTTTTTAAGAATCTTTTTTCTGAAACATAGATTCAATTGCGCAAATAAGTATTTCCTTTTCTATAGCATGTATCATAATTGTACTATTCAATCATTATTTTAAAATACATCAACTATTTTAATATTGTTAAAACAACTAACATCTTTGTAATATTATAAATATTGATCCATGTAATTTAAATACTTTTAAAAGATATCTTAATTATCTTTTAGTATAAGATAATTATTTTAAACTAAATACCTTTAATTGTTATTGATTCAATTTTTAAATATCAATATTTTTTTTTAAATACGTCTACAGATATAGGTGTTTCAACGAAAAAAAAAATGTGCACTAAGTCATTTAGTTTAATTTCATAATTCTAAAGTTATTATTATGAAGTGTTTTTTTCATATATGTGTTATGTATTTTTCAATTATTACTTCTTCTGCACAAGTAGTTTTTGAAAGTTCAAATCTAGATTTAAACTTATCAAATAATTATGAAACTATATTAATTTCGAAATTTTCGCAAACGATTTTAAAAGTTAAAATACCTACCATAACATTAGAGAAATTGAATAATCAATTTAGTAGTAATTATATATCTCATTTTTATAGACCTATAAAAGTTGATTTTTATTACTTGATAGATACTAAATGGATCATTTTCCATTCTGGAATAGCAACTAATTTTAACTTAAATAGAAATATGTTCAAAAGTCAAATATTGAACTTTAAAGTAAATCTAGATAGATGTTATTTTACTTCAAGAATCAACAATAAATTTTTAGTTTGAAGATGTTTAAAAAATAAAATCTTTAAAGAAAAGAAGTTTTAAAAATAATAAAGTGAAAAAAGTATAGTTTTTTTTGTAGTCTTAATATAAAGCTTAAAATGAAATCAGCAAATTTTCCATTAAACGAAACGAAGAGAATTAAAGCTTTAAAAAGCTTTAATATCTTAGATACGCTTCCGGAAAAAATATACGATAGTATTACAAGAATTGCTGCAGAAATTTGTAATACTCCCATAGCATTAGTTTCCTTGGTAGATTCTAATCGACAATGGTTTAAGTCTAATTACGGTTTAGTAGCAAAAGAAACCCATAGAGATTTTGCTTTTTGTGCTTATACTATATTGGAATCAGATAACTTATTTATTATTCCTGATGCAACGAAAGATCCTAGATTTAAGGATAATCCACTAACCACAAATAACCCTTATGTTTTATTTTATGCAGGGGCACCTTTAAAAACAAAAGACGGTTATGCTATAGGAACTTTATGTGTTATAGATAATAAGCCTCGTAAATCTCTTTCTGAAGATCAAAAACACTCCTTAATAGCTTTAGCTCAACAAGTAGTTAATCAATTAGAGTTGAGAAAAAATACTGTTGTTTTAGAACAAACTAATAAAGAAATTAAAAGGTTAAATAATGAATTAAGTCAATTTGCATATAAATTATCACATGATTTAAAAACTCCTATTAGTGGAATTAATGCTTTAGTTGAATTTATAAAAGAGGATATCAATGGAGTATCAAATAACTCAAAAGTTAGTGAATGGATAAATCTTATTTTTTCTAGAACAAAACACTTAGAATCTCTACTTGAAGCTCTTTTAAACTATACACTAGTAACCAATGAAGTTATTAATTTTGAAGATTTTAATATTAAATCGGTATTAGAAGAAGTTTTGAAAAATTGTAATGTAGAGGAGTTAATTACTCTTGATTTAAATGAATTAGATTTTAAAATATTACATTCTAAAATATCTTTTATTCAGATTTTTCAGAATCTACTAACGAACTCAAATAAATTTTGTGATAAGGAAAAATGTGAAGTCCATATTAGTTTTACTGAAAATGAAAATAACTTTCAATTTGTGTATGTAGATAATGGACCAGGAATATCTTTAAAGTATCAAAACAAAATTTTTAATATGTTTGAGACTTTAGAAGATGCCAATTGTAAAGAAACCGGTTTTGGCTTAGCTATAGTTAAATCTATAATTAGTAGGCTAGGGGGGAGTATTATTTTAAAGGATAGAGATGATGGTAAAGAGGGCGTTTGTTTTGAATTTACTATTCAAAAAATATTATGCAGTTAACTATTATCTTTTTATGTATTTATAAGTTGTTCAAAAAAGCCACCAATTTTTAATTGGGTATTTACAAAATGAATTTCAAGAATCCATTCTTTTTGAGTTCCACTTTTATTTTTGTGCCCCATACTTAGGTTGTTTTCGGGGTGTATATAATTTGTTTTGTCTTCCTTTTCTAAACTTTCATGAGGGAAATGCCCAATGATGTGCCCAGCGATATCACCTCCAAATTCCCATCCATATTTTTTAGCAAGCTCCACAGCATATTGGTATAATTCTGCTCCAGTCATTTCTTTATTAGATTCGTAGTAAACTTTACAATCTTCCCATGCTAGTTCAATATCATTTTTTAATTTATGTTTCAATGGATCATTACCTACTACATATGTTCTTCCATAATCAGCTTCCCATTCGTCAAATATTGGTCCGAAATCTATAAACAAAATGTCATCTTTTTGTATGATTAAATCTATCGGATTTTCATTGTAAGGTTCAAGAGTGTTTTTTCCAGCCCTTATAATTCTCTTATGCCAATATTTTTTGATACCAAACAACTCATAAGCTAATTCAAAAATTTCAGTATTGAGTTGCTTTTCTGATTTTCCTGCAAATATTAAATTTCTGTTTTCAATTTCTGAAAATAAATCTGCTGCTTTATTTTGAGCTTCAATTAATCGTAATACATTGTTATTCATTTTCTTAAAGGAATTAGCTACAATATTATTTTATGATTGACTATTTATGATTGATTCTATTTTTTTTAGAGTTTCCGGATTTGATGGTCTTATTTCATCTGGGTTAATAATTTTTCCTTCAGGGTTTAAAAATATAAATCTAGGTAAAGCACCAATGTCATAAAATTTACCAAAATCTGTTTTATCACCGGAGTAAAGCTGTGTTCCTTCAGTAGCATTGTCTATGATGTAGTTTTTCCATTTACCATGATTTCTGTCAAGACTGATAGACATTATTTCAAGTTTATCAGTATTAGCAAAATGTTTTTCTAATTTCTTTAAAAACACATATTCTTCTTTACAAGGTTTGCACCATGTTGCCCATACATCAATGTATACAAATTTCCCTTTGTAATCTGCTAATCCTATATCATTTCCTTTGATGTCTTTAAATGAAAAGTTGTTTCCTAATGAGTCTACAAGTGAGGCTTTGTATAAGTACTTTATATTTTTTTTCTTTAGGATGTTTGAAAATTGATTGTATTGATCAACAACATATGTATTTATACTATCAGTAATTTTTAAGGTATTTCCTTCTTTGATAATAAGGGCTTTATTTTCATTTATTCTTGATGCTAAAGCATCATTTTCAATTCCCTTTTTAACTATTTCTGACAGTTGGTTTTGTTGTTTTTTCGAAAAAGCTAAAAAGTCATTTTCGATTTCAAAACTTCCGGAGTAGTCAATTGATTCAAATATATTATTGTCATTCATACTAACTATAACTTTACTATCTGGAGAAAGAATTAATTCTCCTACTTCACCTTGAATACCATTTTTAAAAGAATACACAGGGTATATTTTAGTTTCTTTTATGTCAAGGGTGTCTAGTATTTTATTTGAATTTTTAAATGTAAGGCATGACATAACCTCCCACGAATTTTCTTTGTTGTAAATAATTAAACTGTCTAAAGTTTCATTATTTATTATTTTAACATTCACAGTTGAAATGTTATTTTTTGGTTCTTCTTGACAACTTATAATCAGAAAAGACCCTAGCAGGATAGTAATAAGTAATTTTAGCATAGTAATTTCGTTTAAGGTCTAATGATAAGATGCTTTTTGTTTATTGATTGTAATTAGCTAAAGGTATAAAAACTTTATTAAGGAAAAGTAATTATCAGTTTACTCATCATTAAAATGATTTTAATGCTGCTTAAAATATTGGTTTTATTTCACTTAAGTATATTCATACTATGTTATTCAAGCAGTTTTAAAACACAAAAAAACCTGTAGTTAATTACAGGTTTTTTTGTGTTTTAAATACATAAATATTTAGTTAACTAAATATTTATGTATTTAAATTTTTTGAGTCCATCCAAAGTTATCTTCAGTAATGTTGTATTGGATATCTAATAACATACTTTTTAATTTTGTTGAGTAAGCATTGTCAAGTTTTGGTAAATCATAATGATCGTCTTTGTAGCCTACTCCAGTTATTGGCACAATTACTGCTGCAGTTCCTGTTCCAAACACTTCTTTAAGTGTTCCAGATTTTGCGGCATCAATAATTTCAGTAACGCTTACTTTTCTTACCTCTACAGTTATGCCTTCTTTTTCAGCAAGTGCAATAATACTTTTTCTAGTAATACCATTTAGAATCCTGTCATCAGTAGGAGCGGTTAGTAAGGTGTCTCCAACTCTGAAAAATACATTCATAGTACCTGCTTCTTCAAGATATTCATGAGTAGAATTTGTCCATATGATTTGTTGGTATCCTTCCTCATTAGCTTTTTTGGTAGGGTAAAACTGTGCAGCATAGTTACCAGCAGCTTTTGTAGCTCCAACTCCTCCATTTGCAGCTCTTGAATAGTGATCAGAAATTTTCACTTTCACTTCACCACCTTTATAGTAAGCTTGCACCGGAGTACAAATAATCATGAATTTGTATTCTTCAGCAGGTGCCGCTGATACTCCTGCTTGTGTAGCAAATACAAATGGTCTGATATACAATGAATTTCCTATTCCAGGCACAACCCATTCGCTATCAATATTTAAAAGAGTTTTTAAACCCTCCATAAAAATTTCTTTAGGAACTTCAGGTATCGCTAACCTTTTTGAAGAAAAACAAATACGTTCCCAGTTTTGTTCAGGTCTAAAAGTCCAAACATCATCTTGTTCATCTTTATAAGCTTTCATACCTTCAAAAACAGCTTGTCCATAATGAAACACCCTAGCAGATGGATCTAATTGTAAAGGTTGATATGGAGTAATTTCAGGTTGTTGCCATTCACCATCTTTAAAATCACAAGAAAACATATGATCAGTGTAAACTGTTCCAAAAGCAACATTGTCTAAATCAATTGTTTTAAATTTAGATTCTTTAACTCGTGTAATTTTAATATCAGTAGTCATGGTCATAGCGTTCTATTTAATTTAGCGAATTTAGTGAATTATTACTTTTTTAAAGGATAATCTTTGGCTAAATTTGTAATTAATTAAGAACTAATATTTTAAAATCCCATTATGAAAAATTTATCCGTATTAGTGTTTGTTATATTCGCTTTTGTTGCATGTAAAAATAAAGCTAATTCTCAAGATCAAGAAACTACTGAAAAAAAGATAGATCCTTTAAATTATGCGTCTTTTGGTGCAGAAATTTCAAAAGACAATGTACTCACAAAAGAAGCATTGTTTAAAGAGTATAAAAACCTTAATAAAGGAGACACCCTATTGGTAACATATGCATCAAAAATCAATGATGTTTGTTCGAAAAAAGGATGTTGGATGAAAAATGATTTAGGGGAAGGGAACGAAATAATGGTACGTTTTAAAGATTATGGTTTTTTTATGCCTCTTGATTCAAAAGGAAGCAATGTAATTGTAGAGGGAAAAGCCTATGTTACAGAAATTTCTGTTGAAGAATTACAACATTATGCAGAGGATGCAGGAAAAACTAAAGCTGAAATAGAAGCAATTACAACACCAGAATATACCTACGCTTTTATGTCAAATGGAGTATTAATAGAGAAGTAATCTTCTTATAAAATTTAAATACTATTGAAAAGAGAAATAATTATAACTTCAGATGGTTCTACCTCAATTAATTTACCGGAGTTAAACGAGCAATACCACTCAAAAAAAGGAGCAATACAAGAAGCATATCATGTTTTTATTCGCATGGGTTTAGATTTATTTTCTGACAATATTTCAATTCTAGAAATTGGTTTCGGTACAGGTTTAAATGCTTTTATTACTTTTTTAGAAGGTGAAAGAAGAAATATAAAGATTAATTATCATGGAGTAGAGGCTTATCCTGTTATTCAAGAAGAAGTAGTAGCATTAAATTATATAGCACAATTAGATGCAGAAATGTATGCACAAGCATTTGTAGATTTTCATACTACTGATTGGGAGACACCTCAGCAAATATCTGAAAATTTTTTATTGACAAAAAGGAAACAATTGTTTAATGATATTACAGATGATAATGTACATGATTTAATTTATTATGACGCTTTTGGTTCACGAGTTCAACCAGAATTATGGGGAGAAGAAATATTCGCTATTATGTATAAAGCCTTAAAAAAGAGAGGGGTTTTGGTTACTTATGCTGCTAAAGGGAGTGCAAGAAGAGCTATGGAAGCTGTTGGGTTTGCTGTAGAAAGATTAGCAGGTCCTCCTGGTAAACGTGAAATGTTAAGAGCAACAAAGCGATAACTATTATTTAAGAAATAATATGAAAATACTAATAACTGGCGCTACTGGTTTAGTAGGACAAATTCTTATAAAAAAATTATTATTAGAAGGTCATGATATAAATTTTTTAACAAGTCGTAAAAATGCAATAAATTCTTTAATAGGTTGTAAGGGATATTACTGGAATATTAAAGAACAATTTATTGACAGTTCATGTATAGCGGGTGTTGAAAAAATAATTCACCTAGCAGGGGCCAATGTTTCTAATAGATGGTCAACCTCTTATAAAAAAGAAATTATTGACAGTAGGGTCAATTCTTCTAAATTACTTTATAAAGTTTTAAAAAACAATACTCATAAAGTTAATCAGCTACTTAGTGCAAGTGCCATAGGGATTTACGAGGATTCACTTACAGCGATTTATAATGAGGAATCTACCGTTTTTTCCAATACTTTTTTAGGAGAAGTTGTACAAAAATGGGAAGCCTCTGTTTCTGTTTTTTCAACCTTAAATATAAAAGTAGCAAAAGTACGAATTGGTGTTGTTCTGTCTTCATCTGGCGGGGCTTTAGAAAAAATAATACAACCCATAAAATGGGGTTTAGGTGCTCCTTTAGACTCAGGGAAGCAGGTAATGAGTTGGATTCATTTATCAGATTTGTCACAGTTAATTATATTTCTAATGCAGGAAAACAAAAAAGGTGTGTTTAATGCAGTAGCACCAAATCCTGTAACGAACTCAGAATTAACAAAAGAAATTGCATCGAAATTAAAGAAACCTTTGCTTTTACCAAATGTACCTAAGTTTGTATTGAAATTAATGCTTGGTGAAATGCATCAAATTGTATGTGAAAGTCAAAATGTTTCTTCTGAAAAAATTGAAGGACAAGGTTTTTGTTTTACGTATTCTAACATGAATGAAGCATTAGATAATTTACTTTAGCAAATACTATATTTACAAGGTTTTTAATGTTTATTCATAAGTAGTAACCATCTTTCTTATTAAATTTTTAGTGACAAATTGACAATTTTATATAATTGGCAATACTTTTGCCTGCCATACATTAAATTATAAGAAACTATATATTCATCACAAATGAGTACAGACGAAATACAAAACGAAGAAGTAAAAGACCAATTAGTTGATCAGGATACTGAAACTACATCGGAAGAGGCAGCACAGGAGGCAGCAGTTGAATTATCTGTTGAAGAACAGTTAACAGCTGATTTGGCTAGTGAAAAGGATAAGTTTTTACGCTTGTTTGCTGAATTTGAAAACTATAAAAGAAGAACATCTAAAGAACGTGTTGAGTTGTTTAAAACTGCAAGTTCAAGTGTAATGCAAGCAATGTTGCCAGTGTTAGATGATTTAGATAGAGCTTGGATTGAAATAGAAAAAAGCGAAGACGAAAATCTTATTAAAGGTATTGAGTTGATAAGCACAAAGTTTAAGGCTACTTTAAAAGAAAAAGGGCTTGAAATTTTAGAAGTTAGAAAAGGAGATGTTTTTAACGCAGATTTTCACGAAGCGATTACTCAAATTCCTGCACCTACAAATGATTTAAAAGGTAAAATCATTGATGTAATTGAAAAAGGATATAAGTTAGGAGATAAAATTATACGTTTTCCAAAAGTAGTTATAGGGCAATAATATTTCTTTTTCAAAAAGATATAAATAATAATTCCATGTATTTGGACGATTAAATAACAATGGCAAAAAAAGATTATTACGACGTACTTGGAGTTTCTAAAGGAGCTACTGCGCAAGAGATAAAAAAAGGGTATAGAAAGATGGCTGTTAAATACCATCCAGACAAAAACCCTGGAGATACTGCTGCAGAAGAAAGTTTTAAGGAAGCTGCTGAAGCGTACGAAGTACTTAGTGACGATAATAAAAAAGCAAAATACGATCGTTTCGGGCACGCAGCATTTGACGGTGCAGGTGGCGGAGGCGGTGGCTATGGCGGTGGTTTCGGCGGTGGCGGAATGAATATGGATGACATCTTTAGTCAGTTTGGCGACATCTTCGGTGGTGGCGGAGGCGGCTTTGGTGGCGGTGGTTCAAGACAGCGTAGAGTAAAAGGTAGTAATTTACGTATTCGAGTATCGTTAACTCTAGAAGAAATTGCAAACGGTGTTGAGAAAAAAATAAAGGTAAAACGTAAAGTTCAGTCTTCAGGTACTACATACAAAACATGTACTACTTGTAATGGTTCCGGACAAGTTATGCGTGTTACAAATACTATTTTAGGACGAATGCAAACAGCTGCAACTTGTACAACATGTGGTGGTTCTGGTCAGCAAATTGATAAAAAAGCAGCAGGTACAGACGCTCATGGTTTAGCAACTGCTGAAGAAACAGTTTCTGTAAAAATACCTGCAGGGGTTGTTGATGGTATGCAATTAAAAGTTTCTGGTAAAGGAAATGATGCTCCAGGAAATGGAGTTGCAGGAGATTTATTAGTACTTATTGAAGAAGAAGATCATGCGGAATTAAAACGTGAAGGTGATAACTTACATTACGATTTGTATGTTGGTATACCTGATGCTGTTTTAGGAATTTCTAAAGAAATTAATACAGTTACTGGTAAAGTTAGAATTAAGCTTGAAGCAGGAATACAATCAGGTAAAATATTACGTTTACGTGGTAAAGGAATACCAAATGTTAATGGGTATAGTAAAGGGGATTTACTAGTACATGTAAATGTTTGGACACCTCAGGAACTGAATAAAGAGCAAAGAAACTTCTTTGAAAACATGAGAGAAGATGAGCACTTTTTTCCAAATCCAAAAGAAAATGATAAATCTTTTTTTGAAAAAGTAAAAGATATGTTTTCTTAATAAAATCATATAATTAAAAAAAAACCTCGAATATTTTCGAGGTTTTTTTATGGGATAAAAATTGATAAAGAATAAACAGGTATTTCTGTAACTTAATTGTTACTTTCGATGTTTACAGATAAACTAATTAAATATGGATAATCTTCTAGTCGCAGAAAATATTGTCAAAAGATATGGCAATTATACAGCGCTTAATAACGTTTCGTTAACTGTCCCAAAAGGGAGTATATTCGGACTACTTGGCCCTAATGGAGCTGGTAAAACTTCTTTCATTAGAATCATCAATCAAATTACAATGCCAGATAGTGGTTTGGTAACTTTAGATGGCAAACCTTTAGAACAAAACCATGTAAAAGATATTGGGTATTTACCTGAAGAGAGAGGGTTGTACAAATCTATGAAAGTTGGCGAGCAAGCTTTGTATTTAGCACAATTAAAAGGGCTAACAAAAACGGAAGCAAAAGAACGTTTAAAGTATTGGTTTGATCGTTTAGAAATTGGTGATTGGTGGAATAAAAAAGTTCAAGAGCTTTCTAAAGGTATGGCACAGAAAATACAGTTTGTAGTCACGGTATTACACCAGCCAAAATTATTAATTTTTGATGAGCCTTTTAGTGGTTTTGATCCTATAAATGCCAATTTAATTAAAGATGAAATATTAAAATTGAGAGATGACGGTGCAACCGTTATATTTTCAACACATCGTATGGAATCTGTAGAAGAGTTGTGTGATCATATTGCTTTGATTGATAAGTCTAATAAAATATTAGACGGAAAATTACAAGACATTAAAAAACAGTTTAAGTCAAATACGTTTGAAGTAGGAGTAAGTTCAGCCAATGAAAAGGAATTACTAAATGTATTGAAAAGTAAATTTTCTATTGCGCCAACAACATTTAAGTCTATTCATGATGATGTAAAGGTAAAGATTCAAATAGATCCATTAAGTAGCCCTAATGAATTGTTATCATTCTTAACAAATCAAGGGCAAGTAAATCACTTCACGGAAGTAATTCCTTCAGCAAGTGATATTTTTATTCAATCGGTACAAAACAATTAATTTTCTTAAAAATGAATCATTTACCACTTATTATAAAAAGAGAATACCTTAATAAGGTAAAGAACAAATCATTTATAATCATGACTTTTGTGAGTCCTTTGATAGTCATTGGTTTGGGGTTGTTAATTGGTTTTTTGACCAATATAAATAAAAATAAAGAGCGTATAATTGATATTGTTGATGAGTCAGGGTTTGCAAAAGAAATTTTTTCAAATTCAAATTCTTCTACAAAATACCAAATTTTAGATAATACGGATTTGGCTAAAGCTAGAACAGAAGTAGAGGAGCAAGAGCACTATGGATTATTGTATATTCCAAAGGTTGACAGTGTTAGTCAATTGCAAAAATCTGTAAAATTCTATTCTAAAGATACTCCTTCATTAACGCTTATTGCAGACTTAGAATCAAAAATAGAAAAACAACTTACAGATATTAACTACAAGAATAAAGGGTTTGATATAGATAAAATTAAGGATGCTAAAATAAATATAGACATCAATCAGGAAAGTTATGCAGGTGAAAAAACATCGAAGTTAAGTGGTGGTTTGAAGCTTGGTTTTGGTATGGTTTCAGGATACTTACTATTCATGTTTATTATTATTTATGGAAACATGATAATGCGAAGTATTATAGAAGAAAAAACAAGTAGAATTATAGAGGTGATTATTTCTTCAGTTAAGCCAATGCAGTTAATGTTAGGTAAAATATTTGGTACTTCGCTTGCAGGAATTACTCAGTTTGTAATTTGGGTTTTGTTACTAGGTATAATATCTCTAGTGCTCTCAACCATTTTTGGCGTAAACATGTCAGAAATGCAGAGCCCTCAACAAGAAATAGTACAAGAAGCTATGAAAAATGGAGGTTTTCAAGAGAAAATCAGTTTACTGTTAAATGAGATATATAATTTACCATTAGCGAATTTAGTAGTTATGTTTTTATTGTTTTTTATTGGTGGTTTCTTGCTATACAGCTCATTATATGCAGCAATTGGAGCAGCGGTAGACAACGAAACGGATACGCAGCAATTTATGATGCCTATTATGGTGCCTTTAATTTTAGCAGTATATGTAGGAGGTTTTACTGTTTTAGAAGATCCTCACGGAACAGTGGCTCAAGTATTTTCATTTATACCATTTACTTCGCCAGTAGTTATGTTAATGCGTATACCATTTGGAGTGCCAATGTGGCAACAAATTTTATCAGTATTACTTTTGTTTACTACATTTATTGGGACTGTTTGGTTTGCTTCAAAAATTTACAGAGTAGGTATATTAATGTATGGTAAAAAACCTAGTTATAAAGAAATTTATAAATGGTTAAAATATTAAAAACTCAAGGTACAAAATCAGTGAAACAAGTTTTTCATTAAGAGATTTATAAATGATCTAATATTTTTATTGAAAGCAGGTGTTTCAATTTAAAATAATGTTGTTAAAATATGA
>CAWVSR010000007.1:0-16399 GCA_963932865.1 uncultured Kordia sp.
CCTAAGTGCAAGTTTAATATAATTCAAGTATTATTGTAATTTACATAACTCATAGTCTTGTATTTAAAATTATCAATTCTTTCATGTCTTCAGAAAAAAATGTTTCCTATCAAATTAACAATTCATATTCAACATTAAATGAATTAACTTCAAAAACAAAAAATATTTGGTTTGTATGCCATGGATTAGGTTTTTTAAGCAGGTATTTTATTCAATACTTCAGTTCTTTAAATGCCGAAAAAAATTACATCATAGCACCGCAAGCACAATCTAAACAATATTTAAATGAAAAATTTAAACATGTAGGTGCTTGTTGGTTAACAAAAGAAAATACTGAATTTGAAATCGAAAATGTTCTTAACTATTTAGACAGTGTTTATCAAAAGGAAAATATAAATGATTCTTTAAATTTTAATATTCTAGGATATTCGCAAGGAGTTTCAATAGTTACAAGATGGATCGCTAGAAGAAAAATAAAGTGTAGCAATCTTTATTTATACGCAGGAAAAGTACCACATGAATTTACCGATAAAGATTTTAATCACATTAAAAATATTAAATTTATTCTTGGAGATAAGGATGAATATGTAACAAGCGACATTTTAGCTTCGGAAAAAAAATATTTAAATTCAATTTTTAAAAATCGTTTGTCCTATATAGAATTCAAAGGAACACATGAAATTAAAAAAAATGTAATCAAAAATTTAAGTTAATTTTTATTTTCTAACATCGGTACAAATCGAAATTCTCCAAAAGTTTCTTTTTTAAACTCTGTTTGAGATGTTCTTACATACAAATGCATTATTTGAGGATCATTACCAATAGGTATAATAAGTCTTCCACCTATTTTTAGTTGAGCCAATAAAGGGTTTGGTACAAAAGGTGCTCCTGCAGTAACAATAATACTATCAAAAGGTGCTTGCTCAGGCAATCCTTTATAACCATCTCCAAAAATTAATTGTTTAGGCCTATATCCTAATTTTGGTAAAAATAATTTTGTTTTTTTAAATAACTCTTGTTGACGTTCTATTGAGTAAACTTTAACTCCCATTTCCAATAAAACTGCAGTTTGATATCCACAACCAGTACCAATTTCAAGTACTTTATCATTATTTTTTAATTGCATTAATTCGGTTTGAAAAGCTACAGTAAAAGGATGTGAAATTGTTTGATCAGCACCAATTGGAAAAGCCTTATTTTGATAAGCATGAGCTTCAAAACTTGAATCTAGAAATAAATGACGGGGTACAATATTCATTGCATTTAAAACACTTTTATTGAGTATTCCTTTTTGCTGAAGCAATAAAATTAATTGCTTTCTTAAACCTTGATGTTTTAATGTGTCTTTCAAAAGATATTTAGATTTTACATTTGCTAATGTAAATTATTATTATTTAAATAAATGACAAAATTTTATAATTATAAATAGTTTCATCGGTTCACCAACTTATATTCTTAATTATTAAAGAATATTTAAAAAAAAAAACAATCATTCTTTATCAAATGAAAATCACTAATTTTAGTTAGAAATATAATCATTATATTTGATGATATACAACAAAGCTATTTTGGAATGAATTTTTTTTTTAAATTACTAATTTTTATTGTTACATATAGTTCATTTTCTCAGGTAGGAATTGGAACTACTACACCTGCGTCATCTGCAGCTCTTGAAATTTCTTCTACAAGTAAAGGTTTTTTACCCCCAAGAATGTCACTATCTCAAATAAATAGTATTTTATCTCCTGTTGAAGGTCTATTTGTATACAATACAGATAGTAATTGTTTTCAGTTTTATAATGGCGTTGCCTGGTCAGATTGTATTGGTCAAGTACCTCCAAATAAATTAAATTGTAGTTCTATATCAGTTAATGGCTCAAGCATAATTAATACCCCTTTAAATTCAACAAATACAATAACTATTGATGTAGTTGTTAATAGTTTTGATACCTATACAATAAACACCAATACCGTAAACGGATATAGCTACTCTGCAACAGGTGCGTTTTCAGTATTAGGAATAAATACAATTACACTAATTGGAACTGGTACACCTTTAAACGATAAAACAGATACACTTTTAATTAATTTTGTCGGAACAGGGTTTAGTTGTAGTATTGCTAATACTGTAATTCCTCAACCATATGCTAGTTGTTTAGAGTATTTTAATAATGGATTTACAACAGACGGTATCTACTCTATTGATGTTGATGGAACAGGAACAAAAAACGCTTTTGATTGCTATTGTGATATGACTAATGATGGTGGTGGATGGACACTTGTTTTTAACCATAATGTCTCTGGAGGGTTTTGGGCAAATGATACCGAAGCTGACTCAAATAATGTTAACACTCCAGGATTAACTACTGATAAATACTCTATATTGAATGAAATTGATAATTTAAAATCTTCACCTGATTATGAGTTTAGACTGCATTATCCAAATTCAAACAAAACAAACCATTGGAAACAAACTTTTGACCCTAGAAGCGGTTCCTCAAGTATAAGACCTGTGTTAGGGTATGTGCCAATTTCCATAGACATGACAGGACAAAGTTGGGGTGGTTTAGAAAAATCTGCAGGAAATACATTTCTTGATGGTTCTGTAAATAGTGGTTCTTGGTGGTATTCAATTGGAAGTATAAACCCATATAGTGGCGGTGTACCCGGAGATGGTGCTGTTGAAACTAAAGTGCAATTATTTATACGATAATAATTTTAAAACCTTTACTTACTATTATTAAATTACATTATAAAAATTCTTATTTTTGTTTGCATCACAAAAAATAAAAATTTCATGTTAAAAGCTGGAGTATTAGGAGCTGGTCATCTAGGTAAAATTCACTTAAGACTTCTCAACGAATCTGATAAATATAATTTAGTTGGTTTTTACGACCCTAATAAAGAAAATGCTGCAAAAATATCAACTGAGTTTGGATACAAAGCTTTTGATACCATTCAAGAACTAATTGACGCTGTTGATATTGTTGATATTGTTACACCTACATTATCTCACTACGATTGTGCTGTTCAAGTAATCAAATCTAAGAAACATGTTTTTATTGAAAAACCTATTTCAAACACTGTTTTAGAAGCTGAAGAAATTGTTCGTTTAGCCAAAGAAAATGATGTGAAAGGGCAAGTTGGGCATGTAGAACGTTTTAACCCTGCTTTTACAGGAGTTAAAAACAAAATAAACAGTCCGATGTTTATCGAAACGCATCGATTGGCAGAATTTAATCCACGTGGTACAGATGTGCCAGTTGTTTTAGATTTAATGATTCATGATATAGATGCTATTTTAAGTGTTGTAAAATCAAAAGTTATTAATGTTTCTGCAAGTGGTGTTTCTGTAATTAGTGAAACTCCTGATATAGCTAATGCTCGTTTAGAATTTGAAAACGGATGTGTAGCGAATCTTACCTCAAGTAGAATTTCTTTAAAAAACATGCGTAAGTCTCGTTTCTTTCAAAAAGATGCATACATATCTGTAGATTTTTTAGAGAAAAAAAGTGAAGTTGTAAAAATGAAAGACGCACCAGAAACACCTGGTGATTTTGATATGATTTTACAAAATGCCGAAGGTGTTAAAAAACAAATCTATTTTGACAATCCAGAGATAGAAAATAATAATGCAATATTAGATGAGTTAGAAACATTTGCTGATGCCATCAATAATAACACTAAACCTGTTGTTACACTTGAAGATGGTACTGAAGCTTTGCGTATTGCGTATCAAATAATTAATTGTTTTAAAAAATAACAACAAAAAACCTCATATGAAAAACATAGCTGTAATTGGAGCTGGAACAATGGGTAATGGTATTGCTCACACATTTGCACAATGTGGATACAAAGTTAAATTAATTGATATCTCACAAGAATCTCTTGAAAAAGGAATAGCAACTATTACTCGAAATTTAGACCGAATGGTTGCTAAAGAAAAAATTACAGAAACTGAAAAGTCAGAAACACTATCTAATATAATCACATATACCACTATCAAAGAAGGGGTTGCTGATACAGATTTAGTTGTTGAAGCGGCTACAGAAAACCTTAACCTTAAATTAAAAATATTTAAGGAATTAGATGAATTATGTTCTGAAAATACTATTCTTGCTACAAACACTTCATCAATATCTATTACACAAATTGCTGCGGTAACTTCAAGACCAGAAAAGGTTATTGGTATGCATTTTATGAATCCTGTACCAATAATGAAATTGGTAGAAATTATTAGAGGTTATAATACTTCTGACGATGTTACCAATACTATCATGAACCTATCTAAAGACTTAAAAAAAGTTCCTACAGAAGTAAATGATTATCCTGGGTTTGTTGCAAATAGGATTTTAATGCCTATGATTAATGAAGCTATTGAAACATTGTATAATTGTGTAGCAGGAGTTGATGAAATAGATACGGTTATGAAATTAGGTATGGCTCATCCGATGGGACCATTACAACTAGCAGATTTTATTGGTTTAGATGTTTGTCTATCAATATTAAATGTTATGCATGACGGCTTTAAAAACCCTAAGTATGCTCCTTGTCCATTATTAGTAAATATGGTGATGGCCGGGAAACTTGGAATAAAATCTAAAGAAGGATTTTATGACTACTCAGAATCAAGAAAAGCAGAAAAAGTTGCTAAAATGTTTGTTTAGCAACTTTTTATTATAAAAAGTTAAAACCTCATTATTTTTTATAATGAGGTTTTTTGATAATAAATAATGTGATCATCTAAGTAAAAAAAAGTATTTTTAGATATTGAATTTAAATTATGGCTACAGTTAATCCATTTAAAGCAGTAAGACCAACAAGAGACAAAGCTAATTTAGTAGTTTCTCGTTCATATCATATATATGACAAGGAAGGCTTAGAGTTTAGACTAAAGAACAACCCTTACTCTTTTTTACAAATTTTAAATCCTGGATATAAATTTGCTCAGGAAATAACAACTAAAAATGAATTCAATTTAGTTAGAAATAGATATCTAGAGTTTAAGGATGAACACTTTTTTATACAAGATGACGTTCCTAAATTTTATTTATATAAAATGGTGACTAGAACTGATACTTTTATCGGTATTATTGGAGCAACATCTGTTGATGATTATAATAATAACGCTATTAAAGTTCATGAAAAAACGCTAAAAGACAGAGAAAAACTTTTTAAAGAATATATCGATACTGTTGGCTTTAATGCTGAACCTGTTCTTCTTACCTACCCTAAAAACAATGTTTTAGAAAATTTATTTAGCGAAATAATGTTGGATAGACCTGAATATGAATTTTCAACAACTGACAGAATATCACATTTTTTGTGGTTAATTGATGATACCAATCAAATTAAGAAAATCCAATCAGAATTTGAAAAAATTGATAGCTTATATATTGCAGACGGACACCATAGAAGCGCATCATCTGCTTTACTAGCTAATGATTATCCAGAAAAAAATGCATCTCAAAAAAATTTCATGAGCTTTCTAATTCCTGAAAGTGATTTAAAAATATATGAATTTTATCGATTAATTAAAGATTTAAATGGATTATCAAAGGAAGAGTTTTTAATAAAACTAGATGCAGTATTTACTATCGAAAATTGTGGTTTACAAGCTCGTAAATTAAATAGCCAACATCACTTTAGCATGTATTTAGACGGAGAATTTTACATCTTAAGTTTGCGTTCCATATTTTCAAATTTTGAAAATGCACTTGATGCACTTGATGCTGAAATTTTATATAAATTAGTCTTAAATCCAATATTAGGAATTAAAGATTTAAGTAATGAAAAAAGATTAAGCTACCTTCCTGGCACAAAAGATTTTATTGAATTGAAACAAAAAATAGATACTGATAATTTTAAAGTAGCCTTTGGCATGCTACCTATCAGTATTTCACAGATGAAACAAATTGCGAATGAAGGTTTATCGATGCCTCCAAAAAGCACCTATATTAAACCTAAATTAAGAAGTGGTTTAACGATATATGAATTTTAATATTTATCATACAAGATAAAATGAGTATTACAGAAAACATTCAAAAAATAAAAAGTACCCTACCGAAAAATGTAACTTTAGTTGCCGTTTCAAAAACAAAACCTATTGAAGATTTACAAGAAGCATACAATACCGGGCAACGTATTTTTGGTGAAAATAAAATACAAGAAATGACTCAAAAATGGGAGGCATTACCAAAAGATATTGAGTGGCACATGATTGGAAATTTACAGCGTAATAAAATTAAATACATGGCTGAATATGTTAGTTTAATTCATGGAGTAGAAAATTTTAAAACACTTCAAGAAATTAATAAACAAGGATTAAAGCATGATAGAATAATTAATTGTTTGTTACAAATTAAAATAGCTAAAGAAGATACTAAAGCAGGGATGACTTTAACTGAAGCTAAAAATATTCTTTGTTCAGAAGAATTTTTAAATTTGAAAAACATTCATGTAAATGGACTTATGGGAATGGCCACATTTACAGAAAACAAAGAACAATTAAGTGATGAATTTAATAGTTTAAAGACCTACTCTGAAGAACTAAAAGAACTTGATTCTACAAATTGTAATCTGCAAACAATTTCAATGGGAATGAGTGGAGATTATACCTTAGCTATTAACTGTGGAAGTACTATGGTTCGTGTTGGAAGTAGTATCTTTGGTGTTAGAAATTATAAAATATAGCTTATTTACGCAATAGTAGACATAGAGACAACTGGAGGAAAATTTAATGAAGAAGGCATAACTGAAATTGCCATCTATAAATATGATGGTCATGAAATTATTGACCAATTTATATCTCTAGTAAACCCGGAAAAAGAAATTCAGCCTTTTGTTGTTAACCTCACAGGTATAAACAATAAAATGCTCCGAAATGCTCCGAAATTTCATGAAGTAGCAAAACGTATTGTAGAAATTACCAAAGATTGTATTTTGGTTGCTCACAACACTTCTTTTGATTACAGAATTTTACGCACAGAATTTAGGAGACTTGGATACGACTTTGTTAAAAAAACATTGTGTACCGTTGAGCTTAGTAAAAAATTAATTCCTGGTCAAGAAAAATACAAATTAGGAACTCTTGTAAAAGCGCTAGGTATACCTATGACTGATCGTCATAGAGCTTCTGGGGATGCACTAGCAACTGTACATTTGTTTAAATTATTATTAGATAAAGACACTGAAAAAACAATTGTAAACGAGAGTATTAAAGAATTAATTGAAAAGAAAACTCCTGCTAAACTTACTCATATAATAGACGATTTACCATCAAAAACAGGAGTATATTACATTCATAAATCCGATGGTGAAATTATATATATCGGAAAAAGCAAAAACATAAAAAAAAGAGTCAATCAACATTTCTTAGGAACTAGCAGAAAAGCAAAAAACATACAACGCTTAGTAAGTTCTGTTACTTATGAAGAAACAGGAAATGAATTAATTGCTTTGTTAAAAGAATGTCAGGAAATCAAAACAAATCAACCTTTGTACAACAAAGCAAAGCGTAAAACTAACTTTCAGTTTGGTATGTATCAAAAAAAAGATGCCAATGGATATATAAGTTTGATTTTTGATAAAATTGACCATAGAAAAAAAGCCATTACATCATTTACCTCAATTAATGAAGCAAAAAGATTTTTATTAAAAATAACCAAACAATATGAATTGTGTGAGTCGATTAATAAATTATCTTTAACTAACGGTACCTGTTTCCCATACAAAACAAAGGAGTGTCAAGGGGCTTGTTGTAATGAAGAACCTATAGCTAGTTATAATAAACGTGTACAATTATTTTTAGAAAACTATACTTACAAAAATGATAATGTCATTATTGTAGATTCAGGAAGATCACATAGTGAACAAAGTGCAATTTTAATTGAAAATGGTACGTATAAAGGTTACGGGTTTTATCAATTAAACTATCAAATAAATAATATTGAAATCTTAAGAGATATTATAACTCCTATGGATGACAATAGAGATACACAACATTTAATACAAAGTTTTTTAAGAAATAAAAGGGTTAAAAAAATTATTCCATTACCAATAAAAATTTAATGAACACACAAATTCAGAAAAACGATAGTAAATGGAAGAAAAAGCTACATGAAGTAATTTATGAAGCAGATACTCCTGCAGGTAAATGGTTTGACATCATACTTCTTTTTCTAATTTTAGCAAGTATTGCTGTAGTTATGCTAGAAAGCGTTACAGATATTGGTATTCGCTATGAAGATGAATTAAATTTAGTTGAATGGATTATTACAATACTTTTTACCTTAGAGTATATTGCACGTATAGTTATTATAAAAAAACCTACTGAATACATCTTTAGTTTTTATGGTATTATAGATTTTTTCTCCACTATTCCAAAATACCTATCATTACTATTTGTCGGCTCACATGCTTTAGTTGCATTAAGAGCATTGAGGTTATTAAGGATTTTTAGAATTTTAAAATTAGCTCGTTTTATTGGAGAAGGAAATCAATTAATAAATGCCTTAAAAGCTAGTAGAGCAAAAATATCTGTGTTTTTATTAGCTATTTTTATGTTTTGTATCATATTGGGCACCTTGATGTATATGATTGAAGGTGGCTCAGGAGGTGGCTTTACAAGTATTCCAAAGAGTGTTTATTGGGCTATTGTAACACTAACAACAGTTGGTTACGGAGATATTGCACCAGTTACACCTTTCGGACAATTTATAGCCTCTATTATTATGATTTTAGGTTATGCTGTAATTGCTGTTCCTACCGGAATTGTTTCTTCAGAAATGACAAAAGATCACAAAAACATACATTTAAACACTCAAAGTTGCAGCCATTGTTCAGCAAGTGATCATAAAGACAATGCCGAATTTTGTTATGATTGCGGCGAAAAATTAAACTAAATATTTTATTTAAGTTGCAATTTTTCTATTTTATTACCGATTGTGGTTGACTTCATTTCTTGCTCTAATTCTTTAAAATCTTCCTTAAAAACACGTTTAATTATACTTCCATTATCTAATAAATAAATTTCATCACAAGTATCGGATAAAGTGGAGAAAATATGAGAGGACATGATTATAGTTTTTCCTAAATCTCTTAATTTATGAATAATTTCTGTTACAATAATATTGCTTTGTATATCAATACCATTAAAAGGTTCATCTAAAATATAATATTGATTTTCTTGCAATAAAATAGCCAATAAGGCAAGCTTCTTTTTCATACCAGTGGAATAGTTTGAAGCAAACTCATTAAGTGGTAAATCAAAAATATTCTTTTCCTCTATATCTTGTAAAGTTTCTCCTCTAGCATTTGATAATAACTGAATATACTCCTTACCTGTAATTTTAGAAAAGAAAAAAGGGTCTGTGAACAAAACACCTAAACTATCTTTTAATTTAATTACATCTGAAGAAATTTCACCTTTGTATTTTTCTAATCCTGTTATACATCTAAAAAGAGTTGTTTTACCAGAACCATTCTCTCCAACCAAACCATAAACTTTTCCTTTTTCAAAGGAAATATCAATACTTTTAAGAACTTCCTTTTTACCGTATTTTTTTGATAAATTTTTTATTTTAATCATATAAATAAAATTTGATTGATTTTAAAGCTTTTATATAAAAATAGGGAACAATTATAATTAAAAATGGTGGTACCAAAAGAGTAAAAATTAGTAAAAAACCGTGCGAAATATTCATTTTATTCGGATATGCTGAATATTTAGCAAGTATTAAAGCTATAAGTGATGTGAGGCTTATTAAAAAAAAAGACATTATCAATTCTATATCTTTATAAAATAATATTCCTAAGGATAAAACTATAGGTGCAGAAAGCAATAAAGAATAATAAACACTTGATCTTAATTTTTTAATTAAAAATTGTTTTGAATTTAATTTATATGACCAAACAAAATACTCGTTTTCAGGTGAAGAATAAAATGTCATTATTATTAAATAAATCAATATTATAGAAAATAGTCCTAAATTTAAATTGCCTACATTAATTGATTCATAAGTTATATAGTAAGCTACAGGAAAAATTAAGTATGTTTTTCTAAAACCTTCAGTAAACTCAAATGGGTATTTATAAAAAGGTGTTGGTATAACATAAGTAAAAATATTTTTAACTGTAATTATAGCCATCAGTAATGATAAAATTATAATTATGGGTATAAACTCAAAGTGATTATGAAATGTAAGACAAATAGAAAATGGTAAAATAATAATTAAATTTTCTAAAACTCTTAATTTATAATATGATTTAAAATAAGTTTTAAGAAATTCATTTCTGTCTTTACCACTCAATTTTATAACAATAGTTATCGCTAATAACAACAAAATATATGGTGCAAAATCTGTTTTAGAAAACAAATATTCAGAAAAATATACAAAAGAGAGAATAGGCAAAGTATATCCTAAAATAATAGGCATACCAAAAGAAACAAAACTTCTATTAATCATTCTATATTGCAGATAAAAATACTCCTTCATTTATAGTTTATATTTTAAAAAAATACATTTAAAAATTAATGAAAAATACTTTAAAAATAAAAATGCATTTAACATTAGTTTATGAATAGAAAGCTATCGTTTTAAATTATATCTCAAATATGCAATAGTTAACACAATAAAACTTTTATATATTTGATTTTTAAAACCTGAACATTGAAAAAAAAGCATCTTATTAGTATTGTAGGCCCTACTGCTATTGGTAAAACAGCACTAAGCATTAAACTTGCTAAGTATTTTAAAACTGAAATAATATCATGTGATTCTCGTCAGTTTTTTAAAGAAATGACCATTGGTACTGCAGTTCCTGAAATAGAAGAATTAACAGCTGCTCCACATCATTTTATTCAACATAAATCTATATCTACAGAATATAATGTTGGTACATTTGAGAATGAGGCTATTGCCGAACTAAACGAATTGTTTAAAACAAATGATGTCGTTATTATGGTTGGTGGTTCTGGATTATATGTAAATGCTGTTGTAAATGGTTTAGATGAATTTCCTAAAGTAGATAAATCTATCCGAGAAGAATTAACAAACCGTTTAGCTACTGAAGGAATAGAAGCTTTACAAAAACAACTTCTAGAATTAGATCCTATTTCATACCATAAAATAGCAATTGATAATCCGCAACGAATCTCAAGAGCTTTAGAAATATGCATTGGTTCCGGTAAACCCTATTCATCCTTTTTAAACCTTAAAAAAAATAATAGAAATTTTGAAACTATTTCAATTGGCTTAACTGCCGACAGAGAATTCATTTACGATCGTATTAATAAACGTGTTGATATTATGTTACAAAATGGATTATTAGATGAGGTAAAAGCACTACTACCCCATCAAGAATTAAATGCATTAAATACTGTTGGCTATAAAGAATTATTTAAATACTTAAGTGGAGAATGGGAATTTGATTTTGCAATATCAGAAATTAAAAAAAATACACGTCGCTTTGCAAAACGACAGGTAACATGGTTTAAACGAAATAAAGAAACTACTTGGTTCGATTATAAATATGAAATACAAGAAGTAACTAACTACCTCAATAAAGTTATATAAAAATAAGTATAAGTAACTTAAAGCGCTCTTAATGAGAACTTAATTTAACTAATATATGTTAAAATTTTTATACATTGTTCCCTTTTTTTTATGATTAGCTTAACTACTTAATTTGTAACTTTTAGTATCTTTGCTATCTTAATCTTTACTCAGATAACAGAGTAGAATATTAAATTATAATGGCGAAAAGTAATACAGTGAAAGAAATAGACGAAATTGGAGACAACCATATAGGAACATCCTACGACACTCCTTTAAGAGATGATGCTTTTGATTTAGATGATCAATCAAAAATTGACGCTATTCAAAAAGATGTATTGAGTATTATGAATACATTAGGTTTAGATTTAACAGACGACAGTTTAAGCGGAACACCTAAACGAGTAGCAAAAATGTTTGTTACTGAAATTTTTGGTGGATTAAATCCTAAAAACAAACCTAAAGCTTCAACTTTTGACAATAAATACAAATATGGTGAAATGTTAGTTGAAAAAAACATTACACTATATTCTACTTGTGAGCATCACTTACTACCTATTGTTGGTAGAGCACATGTTGCTTATATTTCTAAAGGGAAAGTTATTGGACTTTCTAAAATGAATAGAATTGTAGATTATTTTGCAAAACGTCCGCAAGTTCAAGAACGTTTAACAATTCAAGTTGTTAGAGAATTACAAAAAGCATTAGGAACAGATGATGTAGCTTGTGTTATAGATGCTAAGCATTTATGTGTAAACTCTAGAGGAATTAGAGATATAGAAAGTAGCACTGTTACTTCAGAATTCGGAGGTGCTTTTAAAGACCAAACAGTACGTAGAGAATTTTTAGACTACATTAAATTAGACACGCAATTTTAATAAATATCCACAAAATTTAACCTAACTAATAAAATGAATACTTACCAGGAACAAGAAATTAAAATCCAAAACTCCTTAACTGGAGAGAAAGAATTGTTTAAACCCATTGTAGATGGTTTTGTTGGTATGTATGTTTGTGGACCTACTGTTTACAGTAATGTACATTTAGGTAATGTAAGAACTTTTATGAGTTTCGATATGATTTATCGTTACTTATTGCATTTAGGATACAAAGTACGTTATGTAAGAAATATAACTGATGCTGGTCACTTAACAGATGATGATGCGGAAGATAAAATTTCAACAAAGGCTAGGTTAGAGAAATTAGAACCAATGGAAATTGTACAGAAATATACTGTAGACTTTCATGAAATTTTAAGAAGATATAATTTTTTACCACCAAGTATAGAACCTACTGCCACTGGACATATTGTGGAGCAAATAGAAGCTATTCAAAAAATAATTGACAATGGTTTTGGTTATATCTCAAATGGCTCGGTATATTTTGATGTATTAAAATATAACGAAAACGAAAATTATGGTATACTTTCTAAGCGAGTAATTGAAGATGCAATAGGAAATACTAGAACGTTAGACGGGCAATCTGATAAAAAAAATCCTCAAGATTTTGCGCTTTGGAAACGTGCAGAACCAGAACACATACAACGTTGGAATTCACCATGGTCTGTTGGTTTTCCAGGTTGGCATTTAGAGTGTACTGTTATGAGTAGCAAATACCTTGGCGAACAGTTTGATATTCACGGAGGCGGAATGGATTTGAAATTTCCACACCATGAATGTGAAATAGCGCAAGCTCAAGCTTGTAACCACAAAGCACCGGTTAACTATTGGATGCATGCGAACATGCTTAACTTGAATGGTAAAAAAATGTCAAAATCTACAGGTAATCATATTCTACCTCAAGAGATTTATTCTGGTGAAAATACTATTTTATCAAAAGCATTTTCTCCAAGTGTAACGCGTTTCTTTATCATGCAGGCTCATTATTCAAGTATTTTAGACTTATCAAACGATGCTTTACTAGCTTCTGAAAAAGGTCATAAACGATTAATGGATGCTATCAATCTTTTAGACAAACTAAAAACTGCTGAAAAAACAAGTTTTGATGTAAATACATGGAAACAAAAATGTTATGACGCATTAAATGACGATTTTAACACACCTATCTTAATTGCAAACTTGTTTGAGGCAGTAAAATTCATCAACCAAATCAACGACGGGAAAGCAACAATCACCAAAGATGATTTAGAAAATATAAAAACAGCATTAAATGCATTTGCTTTTGATGTATTAGGTTTGATTAATGAAACTATTACAAACGATAACTCAAAAACTTTATCTGGAACTATTGAATTACTTATTAAATTAAGAGCAGAAGCAAAAGCAAATAAAGATTATGCTTTATCAGATCAAATTAGAGATCAGTTATTAGAATTAGGAGTTCAATTAAAAGACGGAAGAGAAGGCACAAGCTTTTCAATAAACTAAATACTTAAAAAAGTCAGCTAGTAGCTGACTTTTTCTTTTATGCTTAAAAAAATAATTACATATCCATTTATATTATTAATACGGTTTTACCAAGTTGCAATTTCACCGTATACTCCTGCAACTTGCCGCTTCTCTCCTACCTGCTCAAGTTATTCCTTAGAAGCTCTAAAGGTACATGGATTATTAAAAGGAGGATGGTTAAGTATTAAACGTATTTGTAAATGCCATCCGTGGGGAAGTTCAGGGTATGATCCTGTTCCAAAAAAAGAAAAATAGTAGTACAAATTACTATATTCGTAAAATGAAAATTGCCGTTGTTATATTGAATTGGAATGGAAAGAAATTATTGGAACAGTTTCTTCCTTCTGTTGTTTCTTTTTCAAAAGAAGCTGAAATCTACATTGCAGATAATGCCTCTACTGACACTTCAATTGAATTTATTCAACAACACTATCCAGAAATAAGTATTGTAAAAAATAAAGCTAACGGTGGTTATGCCAAAGGATATAATGATGCTTTACAACATATTAAAGCAGATGTTTTTTGCTTATTAAATTCCGATATTGAAGTAACTAAAGACTGGTTACAACCCATTATAAAAGAGTTTAAAACAGATAATAACATTGCTGCCATTCAACCAAAAATACTTGACTATAAGCAAAAAGATACTTTTGAATATGCAGGAGCCGCTGGTGGGTTTATAGATAAATATGCATATCCGTATTGCAGAGGCAGACGCTTTACTAACATAGAAAAAGATACACAACAATATAATGATGTTATAGATATTTTTTGGGCTTCTGGGGCTTGTATGTTTGTTAAAGCAGCCGTTTTTAATCAATTAAATGGCTTTGATACAGATTACTTTGCTCACCAAGAAGAAATAGATTTATGTTGGCGCATACAAAATGCTGGATATAAAATTAAGTATGTAGGCCATTCAACCGTTTACCATGTTGGTGGTGCTACATTAACAACACAAAACCCAAAAAAAACTTTTTTAAACTTTAGAAATTCTTTATTTAATTTAGTAAAAAACACTCCGAAAAATAAAGGTTTTCTATTGATTTTTATTCGATTATGTTTAGATGGTATCGCTGCAATAAAGTATTTAATAGACTTAAAACCACTGCATACTCTTGCTATACTAAAAGCGCATTTTAGTTTTTATTTTTATCTCCCTAAAATGTTACAAAAAAGAACTAAAACCAATAAGAAAACAAACTATTACCAAACCAAAAACATTGTTTGGGACTATTTTATACTGAAAAAGAAAATATAATTAATCATAAAAAAAAGAGCTAAGTTATACTTAGCTCTTTTTACTTGATACTGTTATATAATTGAAATAATTACTTTTTTAATACTTTTTCAGTAGCAAAATTACCGTTTATATCTTTAATTTTTATAAAATACAAACCAGTTTTTAAAGAAGAAATATCTATACGGTCTTGGTTTTTATTTTTCTTAACCAAATGCCCAACATAACTATACACCTCTATTTGAGCTATTGAACTTTGAGAAGTAACCATCACAAAATCTGATGTTGGATTTGGATATACAGCTACATTTTGCAATACATTATCTTGTGTACTTAATGCGTTTTCTATAAAAGTAGAATTAAACGTATTTGTAACTATAGGTGAATTAAAATCAAATACAATACTTGCAGTATTTGGCACAATATCTCCAATACTATATCCAGCTAATGGTTTTATTTTATAATGTACATATCCGTGACTGTTTGGTTCGTCATTAGTTGAGTCAGCCAAGTTGATGTTATCAAATTGCCACGTTAAATTGTCAAATACTCTTACTACCGTATTTGTATGACTTGAATGTAACATTTCAAAAGTTGTTTTATCCAATCTTACATCTAATGCATTATCTATAGTTACATTAATAGCGCTTGCGGTTCCTACATTTTGGAACCTCACTGTATAATATAAATAATCATCATTTGTAAATGTTGTATGCAAAATTTCAGGTCCATGAGATTCGGTAATGTCATTAGGATCATAAGAACCAATTATAATTTCAGATAATGTAGCTGTATTATTTTCTGAGTTTACATCATTTGAACTAGATACATAGTTCACTGCACTTGTAATTTGCTCCCCTAACAAGTTTTCATCTGCAGGAACCGTAAAATTTAGTATAATTTCTTCTTTTTCACCAGGAGCTAAACTAGAAAAGTTAATTGTTAAGCCACCTGCTGATTGAGTAACTGATGTACCTGCAATATAGCCCGTAGCACTGTTATACATTAGTAAAGAATCCATAGTAAAATCTACACTACCTGTACTTACAGTTGTAGGACCATTATTTTCTATAATTAATTTATTTTTATATTCAAAACCTGGTCTTGGTGATGCCAAATGACTTAACAAACTTATTGACACATCTTCACAAGTATTTTGAACTTTCAAATTCATTTCTGAAATTTCAATACAATCG
>CAWVSR010000008.1:0-16391 GCA_963932865.1 uncultured Kordia sp.
ATACTTGCATTTGGTGCACATCCAGATGATGTTGAATTAGGCTGTGGAGGTACTTTAGCCAAAGAGATTGCGTTGGGTAAAAAAGTAGGTATTATTGATTTAACAAGGGGAGAGCTCGGAACAAGAGGAAGTGCATCTTTACGTGATAAAGAAGCTTGTAATGCGAAAGAGATTTTAGGAGTTTCTATTAGAGAAAATTTAGCATTCGCAGATGGTTTTTTTATCAACGATAAAAAACACCAATTAGAAATAATTAAAGTATTACGTAAATATCAGCCAGATATTGTTTTGTGTAATGCAATTGATGATAGACATATTGACCACCCTAAAGGAAGTAAATTAGTTTCAGATGCATGTTTTTTATCAGGTTTATTAAAGATATCAACTAATTTTGAAGGAAAGGAACAAGAAAAATGGCGACCAAAACATGTATATCATTACATTCAATGGAAAAATATAGAACCTGACTTTGTTGTTGACATATCAGGCTATATAGATATAAAAGTAAATGCTGTTATGGCATATAGTTCTCAATTTTACGATCCAAAGAGTAAAGAATTAGAAACGCCAATAACGAGCAAGAATTTTATTGATAGTATTGTTTACAGAGCTCAGGACTTGGGTAGGCTAATTGGTGTAGAAATGGCAGAAGGTTTTACAGTAGAACGATATGCAGCGGTTGAAAGTTTAAGTGATTTAATATAGTAAATAGAACAAAATGAGGGGCTTGTAAACTTTATATAAAAAAACCTCTTTTTTGTTTTTTTGAAATTAAAATTATACTTAGATTTGCACCCGCAACATGGTGGTTGTAGCTCAGTTGGTTAGAGTATCGGTTTGTGGTACCGAGGGTCGCGGGTTCGAATCCCGTCTTCCACCCAAAAGCAAAAGCCTTTCATTTATGAAAGGCTTTTTTTGTTAATCTATTTTTGAATAACCTAAAAGGTAAATTAGTTTCCGTCTCTATCAACTTTAATACGTTCGTCACTATTTGCTAATTCCCAAGCAGTATGAAATATAAGTTTTGTTCTTTTTGTCATTAATGGGTAGTCTATTTTATCTGGAGTATCAGTTGGTTGATGGTAATCTTCATGAATTCCACTAAAGAAAAATACAGCAGGGACCCCTTTCTTAGCAAAATTATAGTGATCGGATCTATAATATATACGTTGTGGGTCATTTCTGTCATTATATTTATAATCCAGTTTAAAATCAGTTAAGTTTTTATTAGCTTTAGTAACCGAGGCATCTAAACCAGTACTTAATCTATTTGCACCAATAACATAAATGTAATTTGGAGTTTTTTCATGTTCAGGGTCAACACGACCAATCATGTCTACGTTAATATTGGCAATAGTATTCTTTAATGGAAAAACAGGATTTTCAGCATAATATCTTGAACCAAATAATCCTTTTTCTTCACCTGTAACATGCAAAATTAAAATGGAACGCTTAGGTCCGTTTCCGTCAGTTTTTGCCTTATAAAAAGCTTCTGCCATTTCTAATAAAGCAACTGTTCCAGAACCATCATCATCTGCACCACTATAAATTTCACCATCATGTTTTCCAATATGGTCTAAATGAGCTGATAATACTAATATTTCTTCCGGTTTTTCAGATCCTTCAATAAACGCTAAAACATTTTCAGAATCATTTTTTGACTTTCCTTCAAAATAATCTGCAGGAATATTCTGAAAATAATTATCCGTACCAAAAGCAGAAGGTATTCCCATCTTTTGGTATTCGTTCTTTAAAAATTCAACAGCTTTTTTTTGTCCAGGTTCCCCAGTATCTCTTCCTTCAAATTCATCGGAAGCATAAATGTATAAATCAGTTTTCATTTCAGACGCTGTAATAGTATTGGCATACTTGCTTGACAGACTATTAGTAATGGTTTTTTTATCTTCAGTTAAGCTAGGTTCTTTTTGAGAGCCACAAGCAATAATAAATACAGCAGGCAAAGCCCATAATAAGTTTTTCATATGATTTATATATATATTAAATCGTCAAGTTACTAATTTTTAACTTTATGATTTTATAAAAAAACTTAATATCCTCTTAAAATTAAAGTTTTATACTATTATATAATGTAACTTTACTTTATTAAATAATATGACATGAAAAAGGAAATAGAAAGTTTACTGAATGACCAAGTTAAATATGAGGCTAATGCATCAATGCATTATTTAGCGATGGCTTCTTGGGCTGATGTTAATGGTTACAATGGTATTGCTGAGTTTTTTTATGCAAACTCTGAAGAAGAGCGATTGCACATGACAAAGTTGGTTAAATTTATAAATGAAAGAGGGGGTAAGGCAATCATTCCTGCACTGACTGCATCAAAATCGGATTTTAAAAATCTAAATGAGCTTTTTGAAGACTTTTTAGCAAGTGAGGTTTTTGTAACTCAAAAGATTAATGAAGTGATTTTTGAATGTTTAAATCATAAAGATTATAATACACATAATTTCATGCAATGGTATGTAGCAGAACAACTTGAGGAAGAGGCTCAAGCAAGAACAATGTTGGATAAATTAAATATCATTGGTAATGATAAAACAGGACATTATATGTTTGATAGAGATATAATGAATATTCCTAGTGAGAATCAAGATCAAGCTTAACAACTTTTTTGACTAATAAAAAAGAGCTATGTTTTTTACATAAGCTCTTTTTTTATGTATATTTGCATTCTATTTATATTTGGTTTAAATAAATGTTAAGATGTTAAATACCCCAATAATCATATCTAGTACTTGTAATATGGTAGTTAGTGAAAACATATCTTGTATGGATAAAAAGAGTAAATGCTGTAAAAAATACAAGAAAAAAGGGAAAAGTAATTGCAAGCGTTGTCCTAAATTATAGCTTGTTTTTCATTCTTTAGAAGTAATTATTGACTATATTTGCATGCAATTATTATTAATTGCACTATGACAATACATGATTCAAAGATTGTAGGTGAAGGACTAACCTATGATGACGTACTTTTAGTTCCTGCTTACTCAGAAATTCTTCCAAGAGAAGTAAGTATAAAAACAAAGTTTACTAAAAACATAACGATTAATATACCTATTATTTCTGCAGCAATGGACACTGTTACGGAGTCTAATATGGCTATCGCAATTGCAAGAGAGGGTGGTATAGGAGTATTGCATAAAAACATGACAATTGAGTCACAAGCAAATGAAGTTCGTAAAGTAAAACGTTCGGAATCTGGTATGATTATCGACCCTATTACCTTGCCAAAAGACGCTACTGTTGCAGATGCAAAAAGTAATATGAGAGAGCATAGTATTGGTGGTATTCCAGTTATTGACGATAATGGTCTTCTAATAGGAATTGTAACTAATAGAGACTTGAGATTTGAAAAAAATAATGATAGGAGAATCTCTGAAGTAATGACTTCAGAAAACCTTGTTACTACAACAGTGGGTACTTCTTTAAAAGATGCTGAAGGAATTTTACAAAAAAATAAAATTGAAAAGTTACCTGTAGTCAACGAAAATAACAAGTTAGTAGGCTTAATTACTTTTAGAGATATTACTAAAGTAACTTTAAAGCCAAATGCAAATAAAGATAAATTTGGACGTCTACGTGTAGCTGCTGCTCTAGGAGTTACTGCAGATGTAATTGAAAGAACAACAGCCTTGGTGAATGCTGGAGTAGATGCGGTAATTATTGATACAGCACACGGTCATACAAAAGGAGTTGTAAATGTTTTACAAACTGTAAAAAAGAGCTTTCCTGGATTAGATGTTATAGTAGGAAATATAGCAACTGCAGAAGCTGCTAAATATTTAGTAGAAGCTGGTGCAGATGGAATAAAAGTAGGAATTGGACCAGGGTCAATATGTACCACAAGAGTAGTAGCGGGAGTAGGTTATCCTCAGTTTTCTGCTGTGTTAGAAGTTGCTGCAGCAATTAAAGGTTCTGGCATTCCTGTTATTGCAGATGGAGGTATACGATTTACAGGTGATATACCAAAAGCTATTGCAGCCGGAGCTGATTGTGTGATGTTAGGGTCGTTATTAGCAGGTACAAAAGAATCTCCTGGAGAAACTATATTATTACAAGGAAGAAAATTCAAATCATATAGAGGTATGGGGTCTGTAGAAGCAATGAAAAAAGGTTCTAAAGACAGGTATTTCCAAGATGTAGAGGATGATATTAAAAAATTAGTTCCTGAAGGTATCGTAGGACGTGTTCCTTATAAAGGAGAGTTACAAGAAAGTATTCATCAGTTTGTTGGTGGGTTACGAGCTGGAATGGGTTATTGTGGTTCTAAAGATATTCAAACATTAAAAGATACAGGTAGATTTGTTAAAATTACTGCCTCTGGAATTAATGAAAGTCATCCGCATGATGTAACAATTACAAAAGAAGCACCTAATTATTCTAGATAATATGAGTTCAGAAATTTCAAAAAGATATAGCCAACGTGGTGTATCAGCTTCTAAAGAAGATGTACATAATGCTATTAAAAATGTTGATAAAGGAGTTTTTCCAAAAGCTTTTTGTAAAATAGTTCCCGATCATTTAACAGGAGATGAAGATTATTGTTTAATAATGCATGCTGATGGTGCTGGAACAAAATCATCTTTGGCCTACATGTATTGGAAGGAAACAGGTGATATTTCTGTTTGGAAGGGAATTGCACAAGATGCTCTAATCATGAATATTGATGACTTATTATGTGTTGGTGCGACTGATAATATTATGTTGTCTTCAACTATAGGAAGAAATAAAAGTTTGATTACGGGTGAGGTGCTTTCAGCTATAATTAATGGCACTGAAGAGTTAATTTCAGAATTAAAAGATTTTGGAGTAACCATTCACTCTACTGGTGGAGAAACTGCTGATGTAGGTGATTTAGTTAGAACTATAATAGTAGATTCTACTGTAACTGCTAGAATGAAGCGTTCTGATGTAATCGATAATGCTAATATTGCTCCTGGTGATGTAATTGTTGGTTTAGAATCATTTGGTCAATCTACTTATGAAAAAGAGTATAATGGCGGAATGGGATCTAACGGTTTAACGTCTGCTCGACATGATGTGTTTCATAAATACTTAGCAACTAAATATCCTGAAAGCTTTGATGCTGCAGTTCCAGAAGATTTAGTGTACTCAGGAAATACTAAGTTAACAGATGCTGTTCCAGATTCACCTATAGATGCTGGTAAATTAGTATTGTCACCTACAAGAACTTATGCACCAATTATAAAAGCTATTTTATCTAAATATAACAGTGATAATGTTCATGGTATGGTTCACTGTTCTGGTGGAGCTCAAACTAAAATTTTACACTTTGTAGATAATTTACATATTGTAAAAGATAATATGTTTGAAATCCCACCACTTTTTAAGCTAATACAAGAACAATCAAATACAGATTGGAAAGAAATGTATCAGGTTTTTAACTGTGGTCACCGTATGGAACTGTATGTTAAGCCAGAAGTAGCTGAGGATATTATAGCGATTTCTAAATCGTTTAATGTTGATGCTAAGATTGTTGGTAGAGTAGAGGCTTCTGATAATAAAAAATTAACTATTACTAGTGAATTTGGAACTTTTGAATATTAAGCTAGTCCTAAATAATTTAACAAAGCCTTACTATATGTAAGGCTTTTTTTATGGAATTATTTTATGAAAATAACTTCTAACTAATGTAGTTCCAAATATTCTTATGTTTTCCTATTTGATGGTACGTGTATTTAAGTATTTTATTTTCTTCTTTTTCAAGAGAAGGATCATCCTTTAAAATAGTCAGGGCATAATTTCTGGCTAGTTGCAAGATGTCATTATCTTTTATAATATCGGCTATCTTTAAATTTAAGACACCACTTTGTTGTGTGCCCATTAAATCGCCTGGACCTCGTAATTTTAAATCCACTTCTGCTAATTCAAAACCGTCATTTGTTCGAACCATTGTTTCTAATCTTGTTTTAGCTTCGGTACTTAGTTTATAACCGGTCATTAAAATACAAAAACTTTGTTCTGCACCTCTTCCAACCCGACCTCTTAATTGGTGTAATTGAGAAAGTCCAAATCTCTCGCTACTTTCAATAATCATAACACTTGCATTTGGTACATTTACACCAACTTCAATAACGGTTGTTGCCACCATTATTTGTGTTTCTCCTTTAATAAAGCGTTGCATTTCAAATTCCTTGTCTGCAGGTTTCATTTTTCCATGAACGATAGAAATTTGATATTCAGGCTTTGGAAAATCGCGAGAAATACTCTCAAAACCATCCATTAAATCCTTATAATCTAATTGTTCAGATTCTTGTATGAGAGGGTATACAATATAAATCTGTCTTCCTTTTTTAATTTCATCTCGTATAAAAGCAAATACTTTTAAACGATTGCTATCATATCGATGTACTGTTTTTATTGGTTTTCTTCCAGGTGGTAATTCATCAATTACTGAAATATCTAGATCACCATATAAGCTCATTGCCAAAGTTCTTGGAATTGGGGTAGCTGTCATCACTAATATATGAGGAGGGAAAGTATTTTTTTTCCATAGTTTAGCACGTTGCGCAACTCCAAAACGATGTTGTTCGTCAATAATAGCTAACCCTAAGTTTTTAAATTTCACCTTGTCTTCTAAAACGGCATGAGTACCAATTAATAAATGCAAAGTTCCCTCTTCTAATTCTTGATGTATAATTTTACGTTGTGATTTTTTTGTTGAACCTGTTAATAATTTTACATTTATATTTAAATCTTTAACAAGCTCAATAATACCATTAAAATGTTGTGTAGCAAGAATTTCCGTAGGAGCCATTAAAGTTGCTTGAAAATCATTATCAATTGCTAATAAAACAGTCATTAATGCAACAATTGTTTTCCCTGAACCAACATCTCCTTGTAACAGTCGGTTCATTTGAGCATTACTTCCTAAATCATTTCTTATTTCCTTAATCACTCTTTTTTGAGCTCCAGTTAATTCAAAAGGTAAATAATTAGTATAAAAATCAGTAAATAAATCTCCCACTTGATCAAAAGGAAACCCTTTAATTTTGTGTTTTTTATTAATATTTTTTAAAATGAGTTGTAATTGTATAAAAAATAATTCTTCAAATTTTAGTCTATATTGGGCTTTTGAAAGTAGTTCAGGTGTTTTTGGAAAATGAATATTAAATAATGCTTCTGATTTTGATATTAACTTTAACTCATTTAGCATTAATGCAGATAAAGTTTCTTGAAACCTTCCTCCTGTTTCCTGAAATAAGGCTTGCATTATTTTATTCTTAACTTTATTACTAATCCCTTTATTAGTTAATTTTTCAGTTGAAGGATATATGGCCTGCATTGCTGTTCGAATACTAGCTTTATGTTCTGTAAGAAGCTCAAGGTCCGGATGTGGCATTGAAAATCCATTATACCAATTGCATTTACCAAATATCACATAAGGTGTATTGAGTTTAATACTGTCTTTAATCCATTGCTGGCCTCTAAACCAAACCAATTCTAATGTACCTGTTTCATCTTGAAATGTAGCTACTAAACGTTTGCCACGTTTTTGTTCTACCATTTTTAAATGTATAACCTTACCAATTATTTGTACTTCAGAAGAGTTGCGTTGTAATTGATTTATTTTATAATATTTGGTCTTGTCTAAGTATCTATTAGGGAATAAATTAATTAAATCTTGATAAGTGAAAACACCTAATTCCTTTTTTAGTAAATCGGCACGATTAGGTCCTACACCTTTTAAATAATCTATGGGAGTTTGTAATACAGACAAATTGAATATTATTGAACCACTAAAATACTAAAAAAAGAATATTACTTAGCATTTTTTGTATTTTGCTAGTCAGTTAAGTAGTTATTTTTTCATGAAGCGTATAGGTCTAATACTTTTTCTTTTTTTTACGAACTTATTAATAGCGCAACAATCTCATTTTGTTGATTTTTTAATATGTGAGGCTGAAATAACCCCTTTGCCTATTGAAAAAAAAATTAAAGGTTTTTGTAAATATACTTTTAAAGTCAAAAAAAAAATAGATTCGATTTTTATAGATGCAAAAAATATAGCTTTTTCAGAAGTATTTCTTGAAAATAAAATAGCTCGTTATAAAGTAGAAGACAACAAAATTTGGTTTTTTGATAATTTTAAAGCAAATAAAGTATATAATGTTTTTTTCAACTATGTAGCTCATCCCAAAAAAGCAATATATTTTATCGATTGGGAACAACAATTACATAATGAGGCAAAACCTCAAATTTGGACTCAAGGTCAAGGTAAAGATAATTCAAATTGGATTCCTAGCTTTGATGATATGAACGAGAAGGTTGAATTTGACTTATCTATTTCATTCGATAAAAATTATAAAGTAATTGCAAATGGAAATCTTGTTAGTAAAGCAAAAAAAAAGGATTCTATAATAACTTGGAAGTATAATATGGAACATCCGATGAGTAGTTATTTATTAGCTTTTGTAATAGGAAAGTATAAGGTGGCTAAGGATATTTCAAAAAGTGGTATTCCTCTAGAGATGTATTACTATGCAAACGATTCCTTAAAAATAGAGCCTACATATAGGTATTCCAGACGAATATTTGATTTTTTAGAAAATGAAATAGGAGTAGCGTATCCTTGGCAAAATTATAAACAAGTGCCTGTAAAAGATTTTTTGTATGCAGGTATGGAAAATACGAGTACTACAATATTTTCAGATTCTTTTGTTATTGACAGCACTGCTTTTATTGATAAAAACTATGTTAACGTAAACGCTCATGAATTAGCTCACCAATGGTTTGGTGATTTGGTTACGGAGACCAATGGGAAACATCATTGGTTACATGAGGGTTTTGCTACATATTATGCATTGTTAGCAGAAAAAGATATTTTTGGTTCAAATTATTTTTATCAGAAACTATATATAACTTCAAAAGAATTAATAAAGGCTCAACAAACGGATAGCATACCATTAATGAATCCGAAGGCAAGTTCTTTAACTTTTTATCAAAAAGGTGCATGGGTACTTTATATGTTAAGAGAAAAAGTAGGGGAGAGAGTTTTTAAGACAGCTGTAAAAAAGTATTTGCAACAATATAAATTTAAAAATGTGAATACAAATAACTTTATTCATATTGTTGAAAATGAGAGCAAAAAAGATTTAACTAATTTCATAAATGAATGGATGTTAACCAATCAATTTAAGAATAAATATTCCGAAAAAGTTTTTAATCTCATAAACAAAAATTCTATCTATTATCAATTGATAAAACTTAATGAATCAGATACTATTTTAAATTGGTCTATTCGTAATAAGGATATAAAAATTCGACAGGTATTAGCAGAGAAAACTCAACATATTCTAGAGTTTCAAAAAAAAGAATATGAAACTTTATTGGAAGATGCTTCTTATCAAACACTTGAAGTTGCATTATATAATTTATGGTTTAATTTCCCCGTAGATAGAAAAAAATATTTGAGTAAAACTAAAGCTAGTATAGGTTTCAATGATAAAAACGTAAGAATTTTGTGGTTAGCTTTAGCGATAAATACGGAAGGTTTTAGTAAAAACGATTATTATTCATATTACAATGAATTGGTAGCATATACGAATCCTGCTTTTCATTTTGAAGTTCGTAAAAATGCATTTCTATATTTAAAGCAATTAAATTTGTTTAATGATTTAGCAATGAGGAATCTAAAGCTTGCTAAAAATCATCATAATTGGAGTTTTAAATTATATTGTAAGAAGTTGTATGAGTATCAAATGACACAAAACTAATTCTTCAGAAGTAAATTATTTGTGCTATTACAAATTTAATTTTATCTTTAAATAACTAATTAATATTTATGAAAGCATTAGTAATATCAGGAGGTGGAAGTAAAGGTGCTTTTGCTGGAGGAGTAGCAGAGTTTCTTATCAATGAAAAAAAACGAGATTATGATTTATATTTAGGTTCTTCAACTGGAAGCTTGTTGATACCAAATTTAGCATTGTCTAATATTGAAAAAATGCATGATATTTATACCAATGTTACACAACATAATATTTTTAGTTTGTCACCTTTTAAGGTACGTTACAAAAAAGGAGAGGAGTTTATTAGGATTCATCATTTAAATGTTTTACTACAATTAATTAAAGGTAAAAGAACTTTTGGAGAAAGTAAAAAGTTGAAAAAATTAATTAAAAAAAGTTTATCACTTCAGGAATTCAATGACTTAAAGTTGTTAAGAAAAGATGTTATTGTTACAGTAACTAATTTAACCTTAAATAAAGTAGAATACAAATCAATTAAAGATTTTACTTATGAAGAATTTTGTGAGTGGATATGGATTTCTTGTAATTATGTTCCTTTTATGAGTTTAGTAAAAAAGAATGGTTTTGAATATGCAGATGGTGGTTTTTCATGTGTTGTTCCAATAAGAGAGGCTATTCTAAGAGGAGCAACAGAGATTGATGCAATAATTTTAGATACTGAAGCCTTTACATATAGAAAATCAATAGGAAAAAACCCTCTATCATTAATGATTGATTTATTTGATGGAATTCTAGATCAAGTTGAAAAGAAAGATATTGCGTTGGGGAAGTTAAGCGCCAAGCATAATAATGTAAAACTGAATTTATACCATACACCAACAAAATTAACGGATAATTCTTTGGTGTTTAATAAAAAACAGATGTCCCAATGGTGGAAACAGGGGTACGAGTGTGCAAAACAAAAATTAGAAAATAATGAAATTTCAGATTATGAAACTGTAATTAACTCTTAAAACAGTTCACTAACTTCATTTTTTATAAATGCCATTCCAGTTTCTGATGGTGAAGATTTCTCTAAAAGACTAGTAAGTATTAATTCACGTAATTTGTCTGCGTCTTTTATTTCAGGATTAGCTGCAGTAGTCCTTATTATTTGTATTGTTGTGCTTTTAGCAGTTTTGATAACATTCCAACATTCGTCACTAATATATATTTGTTGTGATAAATTATGCTCGAATTCTTGTTCAATACTAGCAGTAAGTAATTGTTGATAGTTTAGTTTGTCGTTATTTAAGGGGCTTACTCTTAATAATAGATTCGAGGGGTTAACACGTTCCAAAAATAAAGCCATTCTTTCGTATGCTTGAAGCCTTAATGGTAAAGCTGTTTTTTGTGCTTCTTTTTGTATTAAATATCTACGTCTTCCTTCTTCATTTTTAGTATGACGTTTAAAAAACAAATAAGCAATACCTCCAGTTATTATTGCAGGAAAAAGAAATAATATAAATTCTACTAACTTTTGATAATCGAACATTTGATATTTTTTGATTTAATTCAAAAATACTATGTTTTTATTGAAGTAACAAGCTATCAGATTTAAGATTTAGTACAAGTAAATTAAATTATTATTTTCGATAAGAGTAAAAGACTCTAATATTATTTAGTCCTTCAAAATAGAAGTAAATTTTTTAGATGATTTTTTCATGTAATACGAACCTCCTAAATAATTGCAGTTTTTTAAATACTCCATTCCAGTAAATGGGACAGGTGTTTTTTCATACATATATGTTTTATCAAGTTCTTTGGATAAATTATGATCATCTACGTTTACATCAATATCATTCATTTTAAATTGAGATGGATGCTCATATCCAGCTGCATGTGTGATTTCAATTAATTCTTTTCTAAAAGTTTTAAAATATTGAGCTAATCGTTCTGACTTTAGAGGGACATCAATACCGCGTTGTAACCATTTATTTTGAGTAGCAATTCCGGTAGGACATTTGTTTGTATGACATACTTGTGCTTGAATACATCCGATACTTAACATCGCCTCACGCGCAACATTAATACAATCAGCACCCATAGCAAACGCCATTGCTGCTTTTGCAGGAAAACCAAGCTTACCACTTGCAATAAAAACAATACGTTCACTCAATCCCTTAGCTTGAAATAATTTATATAAATCACTAAAACCATACACCCAAGGTAAAGAAACATGATCTGCAAAACTTGGAGGTGCCGCTCCCGTACCTCCTTCACCTCCATCAACAGTAATGAAATCTGGACCTTTTCCTGTTTTTACCATAATATCCGCCAATTCTTCCCATTGTTCTAGCTTACCAATAGCAGCCTTTATTCCGACAGGTAATCCTGTAGCATTAGCAATTTCTTCAATAAATGTCATCATTTCAGGAACATTAGTAAAAGCTTTATGATTAGGAGGTGATAGCACATCTTTTCCAATTTCAACACCTCTAATATTAGCAATTTCTTCTGTTATTTTTTTACCTGGTAAAACACCGCCTTTTCCAGGTTTAGCACCTTGTGATAATTTAATCTCGATAGCTTTCACAAACGGATTTTCATCAATAACTTTCATCATTTTTTCCATTGAAAAATTTCCGTCTTTATTGCGAACACCAAAATAACCTGTTCCAAAATGGAAAATCACATCACCACCATTGCTATGGTAAGAAGATAAACCGCCTTCACCTGTATTGTGATAAGCACCTGCTATTTTTACACCTTTATTTAATGATTCAACAGCTCTTGCAGATAATGAACCAAAACTCATAGCCGATACATTTATTATTGAAGCTGGGCGAAATGGTTTTCTACGTTTATTATAGCTTCCCATTACTTTAGCGCAGGGCACAAACGAATTATCTATTTTATTAGGATGATTTTCTTCAATTTGATAGGGCATCATTGCATTATTTATGAAAATATGTTGGTGGGCATAGATATCTCTATCAGTACCAAAACCTTCATAATTATTTTCTTTCTTAGCAGATGCATAAATCCAACCTCGTTCTATTCGGTTAAAAGGCAGTTCTTCTCTGTTGTTGGCAACAAAATACTGTCGCATTTCTGGACCAATACTTTCAAGTAAATACCTAACATGACCAAGTATAGGAAAGTTATGACTAATTATATGTTTTCTTTGTAAAATGTCTCGAATAGCAATTATAAATAACCCTATGATAATATATCCCCACCAAGAGATAGAACTAAAAAATGAAATAATTGTTTCCATATATTTTTAAAGTTGTTTTCTCAAAAATAGTTTTTTTTAAATAATTTTGTTGACTTAACTGTATAACTTTATATCTAACTTGTTGTATTAGCTTGTTGATAGTGTTATTTTTGAGATGTTTATGGAGAAGAATATACAAGAATATATAAGTGAGTTAAACTCAGCGCAAAAGGAGCCAGCTTTACATAAGGAGGGCCCAATGATTGTAATTGCAGGTGCAGGATCTGGTAAAACAAGAGTATTAACTTACCGTATTGCATACTTAATGAGTGAAGGGGTTGATTCGTTCAATATATTATCCTTAACATTTACGAATAAAGCAGCTAGAGAAATGAAAGCTCGTATTTCGTCTATTGTAGGAAGTACAGAAGCTAAAAACCTTTGGATGGGTACTTTTCATTCTATTTTCGCAAAAATATTACGTATTGAGGCAGACAAACTTGGTTATCCAACCAATTTTACAATTTATGACACTCAAGACTCTCAACGCTTGATATCTTCAATTATCAAAGAAAAAGGTTTAGACAAAGATGTATATAAATACAAACAAGTTCAGAGTAGAATTTCCTCTTTCAAGAATAATTTAATTACTGTAAAAGCATACTATCAAAATGGTGAATTGCAAGAGGCAGATGCTATGGCAAAAAGACCAAGGATAGGAGAAATTTATCAAGAATATGTAGACAGGTGTTTTAAAGCCGGAGCTATGGATTTTGACGATTTATTATTGCGTACAAATGAGTTATTAACTCGTTTTCCAGAAGTATTAGCAAAGTATCAAAATCGTTTTAAATATATTTTAGTAGATGAGTATCAAGATACAAACCATTCACAATATTTAATTGTAAAAGCACTATCAGATAAATTTCAAAATATTTGTGTAGTAGGAGATGATGCTCAAAGTATTTATGCTTTTAGAGGTGCAAATATTAATAACATACTTAATTTTCAGAAAGATTATGATGGAGTTGTGATGTATCGTTTAGAGCAAAATTATCGCTCTACAAAAAATATTGTAGAGGCAGCAAATTCTGTTATAGAGCATAACAAAACTAAACTAGAAAAAGATGTATGGACTCATAACGAGGATGGAGGAAAAATAAAGGTTAATAGGTTAGTTACAGACGGAGAAGAAGGTAGATTTGTTGCTAGTTCTATTTTTGAAAATAAAATGGAACACCAACTTAATAATGGAGATTTTGCTATATTATATAGAACGAATGCGCAATCTAGGGCTATGGAAGATGCTTTACGAAAAAGAGATATACCTTATCGTATTTATGGAGGTCTATCTTTCTATCAGCGTAAAGAGATTAAGGATGTACTAGCATATTTAAGATTGTTAATAAATCCAGCGGATGAAGAGGCTTTAAAACGAATAATTAATTATCCAGCTAGAGGAATTGGCTTTACAACAATAGAAAAATTACTCGTTACTGCAAACCATTATAAACGTTCTATTTTTGAGGTAATGCAAAACTTGCATAAACTACCTGATTTAAAAATAAATGCTGGTACTAGAAAAAAACTAGAATCATTTGTATTGATGATTCAGAGTTTTCAAGTATTGAATCAAACAGCTACTGCTTTTGAAATTTCGGAACATGTTGCTAAAAAAACAGGACTATTTCAAGAATTAAAAAAAGATGCAACTCCAGAAGGGGTAGCAAAAATTGAAAATATAGAAGAATTACTTAATGGTATTAAGGATTTTGTAGAACAACAAAAAGAGTTAGACGGAACAACCGGATCTTTGTCAGAGTTTTTAGAAGATGTTGCTTTAGCAACTGATATGGATAAAGATACTGGTGATGAAGATAGGGTAGCATTAATGACTATTCATTTATCAAAAGGACTAGAGTTTCCATATTTATATATTGTAGGTATGGAGGAAGATTTGTTTCCTTCAGGAATGAGTATGAATACCCGAAGTGAACTAGAAGAGGAGCGAAGACTGTTTTATGTAGCAATTACTCGGGCAGAAAAACAAGCTTATTTAACTTACACACAAAGTAGATATCGTTGGGGTAAATTAATAGATGCAGAACCAAGTAGGTTTATTGAAGAAATTGATGAAAAGTATGTCGAGTATTTAACACCTATTCATGAACGAAGATATAAGCCTATGATTGATGCTGATATTTTTGGGGATGTTGATAAAAGTAAGCTGCGTTTAAAGAAACCTATTGCAGGTTCTCCATCAAGTTTTTCGAGCGAATCGGCTTCTAGAAAATTAAGAAAAATTAAACCAAATGGAGATGGTGAAGTTGCTAATTCAAGCAATTCAAACGAACTAATAGTAGGTAATATTGTAGAGCATATTCGTTTTGGTAAAGGAGAAGTTGTTCGTATTGAAGGAGTAGGGACAGATAAAAAAGCAGAAATACGCTTTGCCAATGGCGGATTAAAGAAGCTGTTGTTGCGTTTTGCAAAATTGAATATTATTAAATAGTATAAGTTTAATAATATTTTTGTAATTTGAAGAGAAGCATGAGTGAATTTATAAAAATATATAACAACAACCCTAGTCAAAAAGAAATTGACAAAGTAGTTAAGGTGCTCCAAAAAGGAGGTATTGTTATTTATCCAACAGATACAGTTTATGGTTTGGGTTGTGATATAACCAAAACTAGAGGGCTAGAACGTATTGCGAAAATTAAAGGAGTAAAACTTGAAAAGGCTAACTTTTCATTTATATGTAATGATTTAAGTCATTTAAGTGATTATGTACAACAAATAGATACGTCTACTTTTAAAGTTTTAAAACGTGCTTTACCAGGGCCATATACTTTTATTTTGCCAGGTAATAATAACTTACCTAAAGTATTTAAAAAGAAAAAAACAGTAGGTATACGTGTGCCTGATAATGATATTATAAGAGCTATTATTGAGTCCTTAGGCAACCCTATTGTGTCAACTTCGATTCATGATGAAGATGATATTATTGAATACACTACTGATCCTGAATTAATTTTTGAAAAATGGCAACATAAAGTTGACGTTATTATTGATGGTGGGTATGGTGATAATGTAGCGTCTACTATTATTGATTTCTCTGATGGTGAAGCTGAGGTTATAAGAGAGGGTAAAGGAAGTTTAGATATTTTATAGAAAGTAAAAAGCCAACATATTTTATGTTGGCTTTTTACTTTCTATAAAATGATTAATTATTCTTTTGCAAGATTTTTCATTTCAGTTTCTATCATATCATAAAACTGATCAATTTTTGGTAAAACAACAATTCTTGTTCTACGATTTGTAGCTCTATTTTCCGCAGTATCGTTATCTACTAATGGTACATATTGACTTCTTCCTGAGGCAATTAATTGTTCAGGTTTAACACCTAAATCTTCTAAAACTCTTACAATAGATGTAGCTCTTTTAACACTTAGATCCCAATT